>NZ_JBEGIB010000024.1:0-275933 GCF_040676495.1 Bacillus sp. LBA3-1-1.1 | reverse complement strand
CACGTTGTTTGTTTCGTTTAGTTTTCAAAGTTCAACATCGCGTTTCAGCGACTTTAATAATATATCATAGTATATTGTTTTCGTCAACAAGTTTTTTAAGATAATTTGTATCTCTCATTTGCTGACTCTGCCTATTATATAGACTTCTCTATTACTATGCAAGTATTATTATAAAAAAATAAGAGGGGGAAAAATCCCCCTCTTATTCTTCAGAAGAAACCTCTTCATTAGATTCCTCTTCTTCATCTTTTTGTGCTTTTGCTACTGTCGCTACCTCTTGTTCATCCTCTAAACGAATTAGACGGACACCTTGCGTATTACGTCCCATTTGAGAGATTTGATCAACTGGCATACGAATAATAATGCCTGCCGCTGTAATTAGCATGATGTCTTCTTCACCTGTTACAGACTTAACTGCTACTAATTTACCGTTCTTATCTGTAATGTTACAAGTCTTCAGACCTTTACCACCACGACTTTGCAGACGGTACTCATCAATCGGTGTACGCTTTCCGTAACCATTTTTCGTTACAATTAGAACATTTACATCCTCTTCAACAATTTCCATGCCTACAACTTGATCTTCATCACCTAATGTAATTGCTTTTACACCAGCCGCATTACGTCCCATAGAACGCACATCTTGCTCATTGAAACGAATTAACATACCGTTGCTTGTTCCAACGATAATATCCTTATCACCAGATGTTAAGCGTACAGAGATTAATTCATCCTCTTCACGAAGAGAAATCGCAATTAAGCCATTCGTACGTATATTTGCAAATGATGAAAGTGGTGTTCTTTTAGAGATACCTTGTTTTGTTGTAAAGAATAAGAACTGATCATCACCAAATTCACGAATTGGAATAATGGCGTTAATCCACTCCCCTTTATCTACACCTAATAGGTTAATAATCGGTATACCTTTTGCTGTACGGCTATACTCTGGGATTTCATATCCTTTCGTACGGTATACTTTACCCTTATTAGTGAAGAATAAAATATGATCATGTGTAGAAGTAGTCAATAGATGCTCTACGAAATCATCATCATTCGTTCCCATTCCTTGCACACCACGCCCGCCACGGTTCTGCGTTTTGTACGTAGAAGCTGGTAACCTCTTAATATAACCGTTATGAGTTAACGTAATTGCAATGTTTTGCTCTGGAATCAAATCTTCATCTTCAATAAATTCCATACCGCCAATTGTAATTTCCGTTCGTCTCTTATCATTGAAGCGCTCTTTTACTTCCGTTAATTCTTCACGAATAATCTCAAGAACTTTCTCTTCATCTGCTAAGATTGCTTTTAATTCAGCGATTAACTTCATTAACTCTTGATATTCTTGCTCAATTTTTTCACGTTCTAATCCTGTTAAACGTTGCAGACGCATATCTAAAATTGCTTGTGCTTGTTTCTCACTTAAACCGAAACGTTCCATTAAGCCTTGCTTTGCAATATCTGCTGTTTTCGAACCACGGATTAACGTAATAACTTCATCAAGATGATCTAGGGCAATTCGTAATCCTTCTAAAATATGAGCACGTGCCTCTGCTTTTTCTAATTCATAAGCAGTACGTCGACGAATTACTACCTTCTGATGCTCCAAGTAATGATATAAATTTTGTTTTAAATTCAATACTTGTGGCTCTCCATTTACAAGAGACAACATATTAATACCGAAACTTGTTTGAAGTGCTGTATGTTTATATAGATTATTTAATAGTACATTGGCATTGGCATCACGACGTACTTCCATAACAATACGCATACCGTTTCGATCTGACTCATCACGTAAATCCGTAATACCTTCAACTTTCTTATCACGAACTAATTCTGCAATTTTTTCAATTAATCGCGCCTTATTAACTTGATAAGGCAGTTCAGTTACGAGAATAGATTGTTTACCATTTGACTTCTCTTCAATTTCAACTTTAGCTCGAAGCATAATAGAGCCTCTACCTGTTTCATATGCTCTTCGAATCCCACTTCGTCCCAAAATTAAACCTGCTGTTGGAAAATCTGGTCCTGGAATAAACTCCATTAATTCCGCAATAGTAATGTCAGGATTATGGCTTAGTGCCAATACGCCATCAATTACTTCACCAAGTTGATGCGGCGGAATGTTTGTTGCCATACCAACTGCAATACCCGTCGTACCATTCACTAATAGATTAGGGAAACGCGCTGGCAATACAATAGGCTCTCTTTCAGAACCATCATAGTTATCTTGATAATCAATCGTATTTTTTGAAATATCACGTATTAATTCCATAGAAATCTTAGACATTCTTGCTTCTGTATAACGCATTGCTGCTGCCGAATCACCATCAACAGAACCAAAGTTACCATGTCCATCAACAAGCATATAACGTTGACTAAAATCTTGCGCCATACGTACCATCGTCTCGTAAACAGCTGAATCACCGTGAGGGTGATACTTACCGATTACTTCACCGACAATACGCGCTGATTTCTTATACGCTTTATCAGCTGTAATTCCTAAATCATTCATCGCATATAAAACCCTACGATGCACAGGTTTTAATCCATCACGAACATCTGGTAATGCACGAGATACGATAACACTCATTGCGTAATCTAAAAATGAGGTACGCATTTCATGACTAATATTAATTTCTCGAATTCGTGCTTGTTGTTGATTGTCTGACATCAACGAGCACCTCCTCTTACATTTCCGTTACACATACATTGATTTATATGTAGAAGACAGGAATACTTAGATTCCTGTCATTACTCATTTAAATATCAAGGTTTTTCACGTATTTTGCATTTTCTTGGATAAAGTTACGACGTGGCTCTACTTTATCTCCCATTAAAATTTCAAATGTTTCATCTGCCTCAATTGCATCTTGAAGAGAAACTTGAAGTAATGAACGTACTTCCGGGTCCATTGTCGTCTCCCATAACTGAGTTGGATTCATTTCCCCTAGACCTTTATAACGCTGAATCCCAGGCTTAGGTTGAGCTGGTAATTCCGCTAAGATTCTTTCAAGTTCCTTATCATTGTAAGCATATTGAATTTTCTTACCTTGTTGTACTTTAAACAAAGGCGGCTGTGCGATATATATATATCCACACTCAATTATTTGACGCATATAACGATAGAAGAACGTTAATAATAGGGTACGAATATGTGCACCATCAACATCGGCATCGGTCATAATAATAACTTTATGATAGCGTGCTTTTTCAATATCGAAGTCTCCGCCGATATTTGTACCGATCGCCGTAATAATTGTACGAACTTCATCATTTGATAAAATCTTATCTAAGCGTGCCTTTTCAACATTAATAATTTTACCCTTCAGCGGTAAAATTGCTTGGAAATGACGATCGCGTCCTTGTTTTGCAGATCCACCCGCAGAGTCACCCTCTACGATATAAATTTCACTAATCGCTGGATCTTTAGAAGAACAGTCTGCCAATTTCCCTGGTAAACTTGAAACTTCTAAAGCACTCTTTCGGCGAGTTAACTCACGAGCCTTTTTAGCTGCTACACGTGCACGCGCTGCCATAGTTCCTTTATCTATAATCTTACGTGCAACATGGGGATTTTCCAGTAAGAACTTTTCAAATGCCTCTGAGAATACTGACTCTGTAATTGTTCTTGCTTCACTATTTCCAAGTTTCGTCTTCGTTTGTCCTTCAAATTGTGGATTTGGATGTTTAATTGATACGATTGCCGTTAGACCTTCACGAACATCTTCACCGGTTAAATTACTATCCGCATCTTTTAAAATATTATTTTTACGACCATAATCGTTGATTACACGTGTTAGGGCAGTTTTAAATCCTACCTCATGTGTACCACCTTCATACGTATGAATATTATTTGTAAATGAGTAAATATGATTTGTATATCCTTCGTTATATTGAAGCGCAACTTCAACCTGAATACCATCTTTTGAACCTTCTACATATACAGGTTCTTCATGAATTGGTTGTTTTGAACGATTTAAATGTTCAACATATGATTTAATTCCACCTTCATAGTGAAACTCTTTCTTTTGCTTATGTTCACGCTTATCTTCAATTGTTAATTTAATATTACGATTTAAAAATGCCAACTCACGCATACGAGTCGCTAACGTATCAAATTCATATTCTGTCGTCTCTTTAAAAATCTCTGGGTCCGGCTTAAAGCGAGTTATTGTTCCAGTTTTATCTGTATCACCAATGACTTTTAAATCCGCAACTGGGATACCTCTTTCATACTTTTGGTAATGAATTTTTCCATCACGATGTACAAATACTTCTAGTTCTGTTGATAAGGCATTTACAACAGATGCACCAACACCATGCAAACCACCAGAAACCTTATAACCGCCACCGCCAAATTTACCTCCGGCGTGAAGGACAGTCATGATAACTTCTACTGCAGGACGTCCCATTTTTTCTTGTATACCAACTGGAATACCACGTCCATTATCCGTTACAAGAATACTATTATCTTCTTCAATACTAACGTTGATTTCATCGCAATACCCCGCTAAGGCTTCATCGATACTATTATCGACAATCTCCCATACAAGGTGGTGAAGTCCTTTTCCACTTGTAGTACCAATGTACATACCCGGACGTTTCCGAACTGCCTCTAGTCCTTCAAGTACCTGTATCTGACTTTCATCATATGCATTTTCTTGCATTTGCTTTTGTTCCATTGACACAAAGATCACCTACTTTTCCATTTAAACAGGGATTATGCCCTGTCCATTTCACAATCTACCGTGCCGTTCATTACATGAATTGTTTTCGCTTCTTTTAATGTTTCGTGTTCAATTCCGTCGACACTCGTCGTTGTCACAAATGTTTGCACTTTTCCTTGAATTGTATTTAACAGATGTGATTGACGATAATCATCCAATTCTGATAATACATCATCCAATAAAAGAATAGGATATTCCTTAACTTCTGAGTAAATCAATTCAATTTCAGCTAATTTTAGGGACAGTGCGGTCGTTCGTTGTTGTCCTTGTGAACCAAAGACTTGAACATTTTTACTATTAACGAAGAATTGTAAATCATCACGATGAGGACCAATTAAAGTTGTACCACGGAAAATTTCACGTTGTTTCACAGATTGAAAACTTTCATAGTATACTTCTTTTATTTTCGACAAATCCATTGATTCTGATACATCTAGGCTTGGTTTATAGACGATTTCTAATTCCTCTAATCCTCTGCTAATCCCGCGATGTATCGGCGCAGCCCATTCTTGTAGTAAATGCAAAAACTCAAAACGTTTTCGCAATATTTTTGCACCATGCTCAATGAGTTGAAGTGTAAATACATCCAACATCGTTTCCTCATTTTTACTATTCCCTTGCATCTTTTTAAGCAAGTGATTTCGTTGCGTGAGCACTTTTTGATATTGGCTTAGTTCGTACAAATAAACGGGCGCTATTTGTCCTAGTTCCATATCTAAAAAGCGTCTTCTTACTTGAGGGCTTCCTTTTACAAGATTTAAATCTTCTGGGGCAAACATCACAACGTTCATTTCACCAATATATTGGCTTAACTTTTGTTGTTCAAGTTGATTTAGCTTTGCCTTTTTACCTTTTTTGGAAATATTTAATTCTAAAGACAAAGAACTATTTCTTTTTTGTAATCTACCTTTGATTTGACCGTAATCCTCATCCCATCGAATAAGTTCACGATCATTAGAGGTTCTATGAGATTTTGCCATCGCTAATACGTAAATGGCCTCCATCAAATTTGTTTTCCCTTGTGCATTTTCACCAATAATTACATTGACCTTGTCCTCAAAGGAAAGCTCTAATTTTTCATAATTACGATAGTTTTTTAATTGTATTTCTGTAATAAACAAAGGGATCCCCCTTTATGCCTGAACTTGGAAAGTTCCACTTCCCGGAATTTCAATAATATCATTCGCATATAACTTGCGACCTCTTCTATTCTCAAGCTCTTGATTCACGTACACTTCATATTCTTGTAAGAACCATTTCACAGCCCCGCCCGTATCAATTACATCGGCTAGCTTTAAAAATTGTCCTAGTGTAATGTATTCTGTTGAAATTTTAATACTTTTCATAAAAATCTCTCACTTTCTGAAAGTGTTCATTCTTTCATTGTACTAAATAAACTAGCATTAGGAAAGCAATACCCTAAAATCAAATAAGGGTCACTAGTACCTTTAAACTAGCAACCCTCAACCCTTACTTAGTAAGTACGTACCGGTAAAATTAATTGGATGATGGAATCATCATTTACTGTACGAATCAAAAACGGCCTCATCGCCCCAGTAAAGCTAATTTTAATTTCTGTACTATCTAAAGCTTTTAATGCGTCCATCATATATTTTGCACTAAAAGATATTTTTAATTCTTCTCCATCTACGTTTTCACATTGAACTTCTTCTACTACTTTTCCGATTTCTGGTGAATTTGAAGAAATCTCAAGCATTTGTTGTTCTAATGTCGATAATTTAACAACATTGTTACGACCATCTCTTGCTAATAGCGAAGCACGATCAATTGCTTGTAAAAATTCTTTTGTATTCACAAAAATGTCTGTCTTACTCTCGGCTGGAATTAAACGTGTTGTATCTGGATAGTTACCTTCTAACAATCTCGAGAAGAATAATAAATGTTTTGTACGGAATAATACTTGATACTCCGTAATAACGATATCTACCATTTCTTCAGATTCATCTAGGATTTTACTTAATTCATTTAAGCTCTTACCAGGAATAACGACATTGGCTTGAAATTCATCAGCAATATTATACCCTTCAATTTTTGCTTTACGAAGTGCTAGTCTGTGACTATCTGTTGCAATACAAGTTAACTCGCTGTTATATACTTTCCAGTTTACACCTGTCAAGATCGGTCTTGTTTCAGAAGTTGAAACTGCAAATACCGTTTGCCTAATCATATGTTTAAGTAAATCTGTTGGAATCTTAAATACATGATGTTCTTCAATCTGAGGTAGTAACGGATATTCAGCTGAATCTAAACCATTTAAATTAAACTCTGATTTTCCAGATTTTATTTTTGTCATAAAATGATTTTCCACAGAAATTTCAACAATTTCTTTAGGTAATTTTTTTACGATCTCACTAAAATATTTTGCTTGTAAAACAATACTTCCTGATTGTTCAATTTCAACAACCTCTTTTCCAGCATCTTCGACTGGGATAAATGATTCGATAGAGATATCTGCATCGCTACCTGTTAAAGTAACCCCTTCTTCAGTTGCTACAACTTTAATTCCTGTAAGAATTGGAATTGTTGTACGAGAAGAAACTGCCTTCATTACATCTTGTACACCTCTTACAAGATAGTCTTTTTGTATTGTAAAACGCATAACGAAAAACCTCCGGTAAGTATAAGATTTTATTTATTTAATAAAGATAAAAAAGTAGTAGTAATAGTAATAGGGCTTGTGGATATGTGGATAACCCCGTTTAAAGATGTAAAAACAGTCTATCTACATGTGGATAGACTGTGCGTAAAACAAGGTAAGTTATTCACACTATTCAGCTACTACTACTTTAAAATATCATTAATTTCTTCGACATGTTTTTGTAATTGAGTATCCGTTTTTAATAGCTTCGAAATTTTTTCGTGAGCATGGATTACTGTTGTATGATCGCGGCCACCAAATTCTTCACCTATTTTTGGTAAAGATGAGTCCGTAAGTTCGCGTGATAAATACATTGCAATTTGACGAGGGAATGCAACGGATTTTGTACGTTTTTTTGCTTTGAAATCTTCTAATTTTACTTGATAGACGCCCCCAACGGCCTTTTGAATATCAGAGATAGAAATAATTCTAGGTATAGAGTTTGGAATAATACCTTTAAGTGCTTCAGCTGCTAAATCAGCATTAATATCTTTATTAATTAAAGATGAATAAGCTACAACGCGAATAAGTGCACCTTCTAACTCACGAATGTTAGAATCAATTTGATTTGCAATATAAAGCATAACCTCATTTGGTATATCAAGGCCTTCTGCTTTTGCTTTTTTACGTAAAATTGCAATTCTAGTTTCTAAATCTGGTGGCGTAATATCCGTAATTAAGCCCCATTCAAAGCGAGAACGAAGGCGATCTTCTAAAGTTGGGATTTCTTTTGGTGGTCTATCACTTGAAATCACAATTTGTTTACTTTCTTCATGTAACGCATTAAATGTATGGAAGAACTCTTCCTGTGTTTGTTCTTTTCCAGCAAGAAATTGAATATCATCTATCAATAAGACATCTACATTACGATATTTATTACGAAAATCGACAGCTTTATTATCACGAATTGAGTTAATGAATTCATTTGTGAATTTTTCAGATGATAAATATACAACTTTTGCATTCGGGTTGTGTTCAATTACATAATGCCCAATTGCGTGCATTAAATGTGTTTTTCCAAGTCCAACGCCCCCATAAATAAAGAGCGGATTATAAGCTTTAGCGGGAGCTTCAGCTACAGCTAAAGAAGCAGCGTGTGCAAAACGATTACCAGAGCCAATAACAAATGTATCAAATGTATATTTTGGATTTAGCATGCTCTGTGGTAAATGAGTAGAATCATCTTGTACTCGATTTTTTTTAATAGGAGGAAGATCTATATCCTCTTCCGCCTGACTTTGGGGAATAATAAAACGAATAGCTAGTTTTGCCCCTGTTAAATCATAAAGTGTTTCCGAAATGAGTTCTGAATAATGGGATTCTAGCCAGTCACGAGCAAATTCATTTGGAGCTGTAATAGTTAATACATCTTTTTTCAAGTTATGAGCGGTTGTTGATTTTAACCACGTTTCATAACTGGGCTTACTTACCTTTTTTTCTAAGTCTTTCAAGGCACTATTCCATAAATCAGAGATATTTTCCAAAGGTGTCCCTCCTTTACAAAGATGGTAAAAGAATAAGGTTGCGCAACAATTGTACAACCCGTAAATATTTTAAATGCATATTTATACGAAACGTATTTTAAAATATAAAAACGTTGTTTGTATCCGAGATAGAGTTTTCGACAAAAAAACAAATGTGGACAACTATTTACCCACATGTGATTTAAACTGTCCACATGTTATACACAAATTGTGGATAAAATAAAGATGTGGAAAACTTATTCAAAGTGAAAACACAACTATAATATCAAAAAACAATAGCTATAGCAATGAATTTAAGAAAGTTATCCACAAAATCAATACCTTGTGGAATAAACTTGTCCACAACACGATATACTGTGTAAAAGTAAAAAAAGAGTTTGTGGATACAAAAAAAGAGAAAAGATATTTATCCACAAGGAAATATAGGGGCTGTGAAAAAGTCTGTGAATAGGTTCAAAATGAATATTTGATGAAAATTTCAAGAACCATTGACATTTTCCTAGTTGATTAACTATAATTTATTAGACTGTCTTTAACAGATATTCCTCAGGGAGGTGTCATATAATGAAAAGAACTTACCAACCAAATAAACGTAAGCGCAGCAAAGTACATGGTTTCCGCAGCCGTATGAGCACAGCGAACGGACGTAAAGTGCTAGCAGCTCGTCGTCGTAAAGGAAGAAAAGTATTATCTGCGTAGACCACTGATCGTTCAGTGGTCTTTTTTTCTAATAATAATGAATTTCCGCTGATGAAATACAGGAGTGTCAATTGATATGAAGAAAAAAAATCGTATAAAAAAGAATGATGAATTTCAGGCTGTTTTCCAAAAAGGACAGTCGAATGCTAATCGTCAGTTTGTTGTATACCAGTTAAATAAAGAAAAACAGCCATACTTTCGCATCGGCCTTTCTGTTAGTAAGAAAATAGGAAATGCAGTAGTTCGTAATCGAATCAAGCGTATGATTCGCCAAGCGATTATGGAATTAAAAGATGAGATAGATTCTGGAAAAGATTTTGTTATAATAGCAAGGAAGCCTTGTGCAGAGATGACATATGAAGAGTTAAAGAAAAGCTTAATTCATGTCTTTAAACGCTCTGGTATGAAAAGAATAAAAAAGTAGCGTAAGGAAATGAATTACACTATATACATACCGAAACAAGGAGGAGCAGGCTTTGAAAAAGAAAATAGGTTTAATAGCCATGGTTGTTGTGTTAATGGCAATTGCTACTGGTTGTAGTGAAACAAATCAGCCGATTACACCGAAAAGTACTGGGATTTGGAATGAATATTTCGTATACCCGCTTTCTCAGTTAATCACGTATTTTGCAAACTTATTTGGTAGTAATTACGGCTTAGCAATCGTGGTTACAACTCTTATTATTCGTTTTGCATTATTACCATTAATGATCAAACAAACGAAGAGTACGAAGGCAATGCAAGCGTTACAACCAGAAATGGTAAAATTAAAAGAGAAATATAGCTCAAAAGATCAAGCAACACAGCAAAAATTACAACAAGAAATGATGCAGTTATATCAAAAAAATGGGGTAAATCCATTAGCAGGATGTTTACCAATTTTTGTTCAGATGCCTATTTTATTCGCGTTTTATCATGCGATTATGAGAACATCAGAAATTAGTAAGCATACATTCTTATGGTTTGATTTAGGACAGGCAGATCCTTACTATATCCTTCCAATTGTTGCGGCTATTACGACTTTTATTCAGCAAAAACTTGCAATGGCAGGAACGGCTGGACAAAACCCGCAAATGGCAATGATGATTTGGCTTATGCCAATCATGATTTTAGTCTTTGCAATTAACTTCCCAGCAGCACTATCACTATACTGGGTAGTTGGTAACATCTTTGGTATTGCTCAAATGTATTTGATCAAAGGGCCTGAAATTAAGGCTAGTAAGGCAGGAGGATCAAGCAAGTGAGTATAATTACTGCTAAAGGACAAACAGTCGAGCTGGCAGTACAAGATGCTTTAAGACAATTAAATGTTTCGAAAGATCGAGTAGATATAAAGATTATTGATGAGGGTAAGAGGGGATTCCTAGGTTTATTTGGGAATCGCCCCGCTATAGTAGAAGTTGTAGTGAAGAAAGATCCCATCCAAGAGTGTGAAGAATATTTAAAAAATGTTATTCGCAATATGGGTGTGGAAGTTGAGATTAGAAAAGTTGTAAAAGGACGCGAAGTGGAATTTACAATTTCTGGTGAAAACGTAGGTGTTTTGATTGGTAAAAGAGGAAACACCTTGAATTCTTTACAGTATTTAACAAAACTTGTGGCAAATCGTAATACGAAGCAATATATTGGCATCACACTAGATGCTGAAAATTATCGTAGTAAAAGAAAAAGTACGTTAGAATTGCTTTCTTATCGATTAGCAAAACAAGCAGTAAGTACGAAAAAAAGAGTTATGTTGGAACCTATGCCATCTTTTGAACGAAAGATTATTCATCAAGCATTATCTAATCATCAAAATATCATTACAACTTCTGAAGGAAAAGAACCACATCGATATGTTGTAATATCTTCCAAGTGACCGGTTACTCAATTGAGTGCCGGTTTTTTTGAGGCGAAAATAAATGTGGATAACTAAAAAAACACTAAACTTATCCACTGTTAATAAGTTTAGTGTTTTTTACATGAGGACATAATAAAATGAGTTATTATTCTTTTGCAGATAGGTTCGTTATGGTATCCTAATAATTTAGTGACGTAAAAAAATCATGTTGAAATAGAGATAAATAAGCAAGTGAGGTGAAAGGACATGGAATTTGATACAATTGCCGCAATTTCCACAGCTCTTGGGGAAGGTGCAATTGCCATTGTTCGAGTAAGTGGGGATGATGCGATTGAGAAAGTCGATCGCATTTTTAAAGGGAAAGATTTAACACAGGTTGATTCTCATACAATTCATTATGGTCATATTGTCGATTTAGATACAAATCAAGTAATTGAAGAAGTTATGGTATCGATTATGCGTGCACCTAGGACTTTTACGCGTGAAAATATAGTAGAAATCAACTGTCATGGTGGACTTGTTTCGGTAAATAAAGTATTACAGCTTATTTTAGCACAAGGAGTACGTTTGGCAGAGCCTGGTGAATTTACGAAACGTGCTTTTTTAAATGGGCGTATTGATTTATCACAAGCGGAAGCTGTTATGGATTTAATCCGTGCAAAAACAGATCGTGCTATGAACGTGGCGATCAACCAAATGGAAGGGCGATTATCTAAATTAATTGGCCGCCTGCGTCAAGACATATTGGAAACGTTAGCCCATGTTGAGGTAAATATAGATTACCCAGAATATGATGATGTAGAAGAGATGACGCATAATATTTTAATTGAGAAAGCTACACATGTTCGTGCTGAAATTACAAAAATATTAGAGACATCGAAGCAAGGAAAGATTTTACGTGAAGGTATTGCTACGGCAATCATCGGTAGACCTAACGTTGGGAAATCATCGCTATTAAATAGTCTCGTTCAGGAGAAAAAAGCGATCGTAACTGATATTGCAGGAACAACGAGAGATGTTATTGAAGAGTACGTTAATGTGCGTGGTGTACCACTTAAACTTATAGATACAGCAGGTATTCGTGAAACAGAAGATGTTGTTGAACGAATTGGTGTAGAGCGTTCAAAAGAAATGATGAGCCAAGCCGATTTAGTGTTAGTTGTAGTCAATTATAGTGAAGCTTTAACGAATGAAGATGAAGAACTATTCCGTGCCGTACAAGGAAAAGACTTCATTATTATTGTCAATAAGACAGATTTACCGCAAGAGATTGATATGGAACGTGTTACAGAGCTAGCTGCAGGAAATCGTGTTATTACGACGTCTTTAATTGAGGAGCAGGGAATTGATGAGCTTGAAAAAGCGATAGCTGATTTATTCTTTGAAGGAGCAATTGATTCTGCAGATATGACATATGTTTCTAACACGAGACATATTGGATTATTAACACAAGCAGGAACGACAATTGGAGATGCAATTGAAGCCATAGAAAATGGTGTTCCAATCGATATGGTACAAATTGATTTAACAAGAACGTGGGAAATACTTGGTGAAATTACTGGTGATACCGTCCATGAAAGCTTAATTGACCAGTTATTCTCTCAGTTTTGTTTAGGAAAATAATAAAGCGAAGCAACGTTTTAGAAAGATAGAGATTATTAGGAGGAATAAACAATGGGATACAATGCCGGTTCATACGATGTCATAGTAATCGGTGCAGGTCATGCAGGATGCGAAGCTGGTCTTGCGGCAGCACGAATGGGCTCAAAAACCTTAATGTTAACAATTAACTTAGATATGGTAGCATTCATGCCATGTAACCCTTCTGTTGGTGGACCAGCAAAAGGGATTGTTGTTCGTGAAATTGATGCATTAGGCGGAGAAATGGGACGCAATATTGATAAGACACATATTCAAATGCGTATGTTAAATACGGGTAAAGGACCAGCTGTACGTGCGCTTCGTGCACAAGCTGATAAATTCTCTTACCAACATGAATTAAAGAAAACAATTGAAGAAACACCAAACTTAACGTTGTTCCAGGGAATGGTAGAGCGTTTAATCGTTGAAGATGGTGTATGTAAAGGGGTAATTACACAAGCTGGTGCTGAATACACAGCAAAAACAGTTGTAATTACAACTGGAACATTTTTACGCGGTGAGATTATTATGGGTGATTTAAAATATTCAAGCGGTCCAAATAATCAGCAACCATCTATTACTTTATCCGAACATTTAGAGGAACTTGGTTTTGATCTTGTTAGGTTTAAAACAGGTACGCCTCCGCGTGTAAATAGTAATACGATTGATTACAGTAAAACAGAAATTCAGCCAGGTGATGACAAGCCACGAGCGTTCTCTTTTGAAACGACAAAATTTATTATGGATCAAATTCCATGTTGGTTGACGTATACAAGTACAGAAACACATCGTTTAATAGATGAAAACTTACATCGCTCAGCTATGTATTCTGGTATGATTAAAGGAACAGGACCTAGATATTGTCCTTCAATTGAAGACAAGGTAGTTAGATTTAATGATAAGCCACGTCATCAAATTTTCTTAGAGCCAGAAGGACGTAATACACAAGAGGTATATGTTCAAGGTTTATCGACAAGTTTACCAGAAGATGTGCAACGTGACATGCTTAGAACAATCCCTGGTCTAGAAAATGTTGAAATGATGCGTACAGGTTATGCAATTGAATATGATGCAATTGTGCCAACACAACTATGGCCAACACTTGAAACAAAAAAGATTAAAAATCTATATACAGCAGGACAAATTAACGGAACTTCTGGTTACGAAGAAGCAGCAGGACAAGGGCTTATGGCTGGGATTAATGCAGCGTGTCGTTCTTTAGGTAAAAAAGAAGTTATTTTAGGTCGTGCTGATGCTTATATTGGTGTCTTAATTGATGACCTTGTAACGAAAGGTACAAATGAACCATATCGTTTATTAACGTCTCGTGCAGAATATCGCCTATTATTACGCCACGATAATGCTGATCTTCGTTTAACTGAAGTTGGTCGTGAAATTGGCTTAATTAAAGAAGATCGCTATGAGCGATTTACAAATAAAAAGTTACAAATTGAACAGGAAAAGGAACGTTTAGGGAGCATTATTATTAAACCACGTCCTGAAGTTCAAGAATTAATTCGTAGTATTGGCGGAAGTGAATTGAAAGATGGAATACGTGCAAGTGACTTATTACGTCGTCCAGAGGTGACATATGAGCATATTCATCTTTTAGTACCAAGTGAAGTAGCATTAAGTGATGAAATTACGGAACAAGTTGAAATTCAGACTAAGTACGAAGGATACATTGAAAAATCTTTACAGCAAGTAGATCGTATGAAGAAAATGGAAAACAAAAAAATCCCTGTGGATATTGATTATGATGCGATTTCTAGCCTTGCCTCAGAAGCGAGACAGAAATTGAAAGATGTTCGTCCACTTTCAATGGGGCAGGCTTCACGTATTTCTGGCGTAAATCCAGCTGATGTTTCCATTTTGCTTGTGTATATTGAACAAGGAAAAATTGCACGAGTATCGAACCAATAAATAGTAAGGAGATATTGCTAGATGAACATAGAACAATTTCAATCTATGCTAGAAGAGAAGGGTATCACCCTCTCTTCTAGACAATTAGAGCAGTTCAAAATCTACTTTGAAACGTTAGTAGAGTGGAATGAAAAAATGAATTTAACAGCTATTACGGAGAAGGAAGAAGTATACTTAAAACACTTTTTTGATTCTATTACAGCTGCTTTTTATTATGATTTTTCGAAACCATTCTCTATTTGTGATGTTGGCGCAGGAGCTGGATTCCCAAGTATCCCGTTGAAAATCTGTTTCCCACATTTAAAAGTAACAATTGTAGATTCATTACAAAAACGTATTAATTTCTTAAATCACTTAGCGCAAAAATTAGAGTTAAGTGATGTTGCATTTTGTCATGATCGTGCTGAAACATTTGGGAAAAAAGAAGGTGTACGTGAATCATACGATATTGTGATGGCACGTGCAGTTGCACGTCTTTCTGTATTAAGTGAGCTATGTTTACCACTTGTAAAAGTTGGGGGAACATTTATTGCAATGAAAGGTGCTGCAGCAAACGAAGAAATTGAAAATGGCAAGTATGCTTTAGAGGTACTAGGCGGGGAATTAAAAGAAATGTCTACGTTCCAATTACCATTTGAGGAAAGTGAACGTAATATTTTATTAATCGAGAAAAAGCGCAAGACACCAAAGAAATATCCACGCAAACCGGGAACACCCAATAAATTACCTATTGAAAAATAAATCTTATTAGACGTAAGATTGAATTATATAAATGAAAACGTAAATGTTTCATAGGAAACATTTTATGGAGAATAGTCAATAGGCCTAAAAGGTGGTGGAATATGTATGAAAAATACGTTTTCTCGTTTATTTGGCTTTGGAGATAAAGAGAGCGAATTCGAATTACAAGAGGAAAGCCATGAAGAAATAGATAAAAAGGTATATGAGGAAATACAAGAAATCCCGATAGTAAATATTACCCCTAACCGTTATCAACCACGAACAGTTTTCGATGATGCACGAATCGATGAACTAGCATTAACGATTCGTACTCATGGGCTTATCCAGCCGATTGTCGTGAGGCAATATGAGGATGATAAGTATGAGATTATTGCTGGAGAAAGACGTTTCCGCGCAGCAACGAAGCTAGGGTGGGAAAAGGTTCCTGCGATTATAAAGAACTTAAATGATACAGAGACAGCTTCTGTAGCGCTAATTGAAAATTTGCAACGTGAGGAATTAACAGCAATCGAGGAAGCTGTGGCATATCAAAAGCTGATTGAGTTACATAATTTAACACAAGAAGCACTGGCACAACGACTTGGAAAAGGGCAATCCACAATCGCAAATAAGTTGCGATTGTTAAAGTTGCCTGAAGAAATAAAAAGTGCGTTATTAGAAAAAAGTATTACAGAGCGTCACGCTCGTGCTCTCATTCCTTTAAAAAATGAGGAATTACAACTGAAGGTTTTACAAGAAATTGTGGAAAAACAACTGAATGTAAAGCAAACAGAAGAACGAATTGCAAAATTATTAGAGGAAGCAAAACCGAAGCGTAAAGCGAAGCAAAAAGCAGTAAGTAGAGATACGAGAATTGCTATGAATACAATTAGGCAGTCATTAGAAATGGTTGCTAATAGTGGTTTAAATGTTAATTCTGAGGAAGAAGAATTTGATGAGTACTATCAAATTACGATTAAAATTCCGAAGAAAAAATAATAATGGCGTGTTAGAGACCTTATCCTAGTGGAGAGGTCTCTTTTACTATATTTTCTTGTTAATGAAGAAGGAGTTTAGAAATAAATTTTGAAGTTTAATAAGGACGTAAAAGAAAAGCTTTTATTTCATGTTACAATAAACGTAATTGTTACTAGAATAAGATAGAAAGGTTGAAAGTAGGTGACATCATGGGAAAAATCATTGCTATTGCTAATCAAAAAGGCGGTGTTGGAAAAACAACAACATCTGTTAATTTAGGGGCTGGATTGGCGCAAGTAGGTAAAAAAGTCCTTCTCATAGACATTGATGCTCAAGGAAATGCCACGACTGGTGTGGGAATTGAAAAATCCGAATTAGATCAATGTATTTATAATGTTCTGGTGGAAGATGCAGATGTTCAAGGAGTTATACGGAAAACCGCAACTGAAAACTTAGATGTTCTACCCGCTACAATTCAATTGGCCGGTGCTGAAATTGAATTGGTACCGACTATTTCCCGGGAAGTACGTTTGCAAAGGGCATTACAGCCAGTTCGTGATGAATATGATTATATTATTATCGACTGTCCCCCATCCTTAGGGTTATTAACGATTAATGCATTAACAGCAGCGGATTCAGTTATTATTCCTGTTCAGTGTGAATATTATGCACTAGAAGGATTAAGTCAGCTATTAAATACGGTTCGACTTGTGCAAAAACATTTAAATAAAAATTTAGCAATCCAAGGTGTATTGTTAACGATGTTGGATGCCCGTACAAATTTAGGGATTCAAGTTATAGATGAAGTGAAAAAATACTTTAGGGATAAAGTATACCGTTCGATTATTCCTCGAAATGTGCGCTTAAGTGAGGCGCCAAGTCATGGGAAACCGATTATGCAGTATGACGCTAAATCAAGAGGAGCAGAAGTATATATAGATTTAGCAGAGGAAGTGATTGCAGGTGGCTAAAGGATTAGGAAGAGGAATTAATGTGTTTTTTCCTGATTTGGATGTGAAGGAAGAAGAAACAATTCAGGAGATTATAGTAACTGAATTAAGGCCGAATCCATATCAACCACGTAAGCATTTCAATAAAGAAGCAATTCAGGAATTAGCGGCTTCTATTAAAGAACATGGCATATTGCAACCATTAATCGCTAGAAAGAGTATTAAGGGATATGAAATTGTTGCAGGTGAAAGAAGATATCGTGCTGCTAAAGAGGCTGGACTTGAAAAGGTTCCTGCTGTTGTAAGGCAATTAAACGAGCAGCAAATGATGGAATTTGCTTTGCTTGAAAACTTACAACGAGAAGATTTAAATCCTATGGAAGAGGCAATGGCATATCAGATGTTAATGAGTGAGCTAAATGTAACGCAAGAACAATTAGCGAAACGTCTTGGTAAAAGCAGACCTTACATTGCAAATTATACTCGGTTATTAAGCCTCCCTTCGTTCGTACAAGATATGATTGCAAATGGTCAACTTTCAATGGCTCACGGTAGAACCTTACTTACGATAAAAGATGAAGAACAACTGAAGTCTTTATTAAAACGAATCGAAAAAGAAGGATTAAATGTTCGCCAATTAGAAAAAATTGTCCAGGAGATTAATCAAAGCGTTTCACGTGAAACAAAACAGATAAAAAAAGATCGAAATATATTCTTCGTAGAGCGTGAAACGTTCTTAAGAGAAAAGTTTGGTACAGATGTAAAAATTAAAGAAACAAAAAAAGAAAAAGGTAAAATTGAAATTGAATTTTTCAATAAAGAAGATTTAAATCGTATTTTAGAATTATTATCACAGAAAAACTAAAAAGCAAACCATCTTATTATTTAGAGATGGTTTGCTTTTTTTAACGCAGATAATTTTTGATCCGTTTCTTTTATACTTTGTGCAATTACATCAGCCATTTTCATGACTAAACTTAATCTTGTATTTTGAAGAACAAAAAACTCCATAAAACCATTTAGATTGACGATGCCGTGTATATGCAAATCACCAACTGCAGGCAATTTCTTATTCATCGCAGCTCCAGGTTTACTAGGTCCCTTTCCAGTAGTGATTGAACCGATACTTTGAGATTTTCCTAAGCATGCATCAACAGCAATTATAAAAGAAGTAGGATTTTCTTTCTGTATATTCTGAATTTTCTCTTCTAAATTTAACGCATGTATTGGTTCATCTAGTGTGCCGAATACTTGGAAGTTTTTAATTTCTACTTGTTCTAGTTTAGTGCCAACTAATGGGCCGAGTGCATCACCGGTGGAACGATCTGTTCCGATACAAACGAGAATGAGTGGTATGTTAGTTTTAATGGGAATATGGGAAAGTAAAAAGTTACTGATTGTCTCGGAGGCTTCTAAGTCTTGGTGCATAACATTTTGAGTTTCTTTTTCGAAAAAAGGTAAGCGAAAACTTCCAATATTCATGAAGCACCCATCCTTTTAATAAATTTTCAAAATATGTTATACGTTGAGTAAAATGGAAAACTATAAGTGCGTACTTTTTGCAAAATGTGAGTGAAAACGGAAATAATAGTACTAGTATATATATATTCGCTCCATTTTATACCTGGATAGAAGTTAACAAATGGAATTAAAGTCATAAAATTTTTTAAGAAATCAGAGAGACTTCTGATACAATGAGAAGGATAACTAAAAAGAAATTTTAGCTGGAGAGGTAGAGGTACATGGATTTAGCGTTGAAATGGTTTGAGTCCATTGATTGGACGAATATAGGTGTAAGATCACTAAAAATAGTCGTTATTTTAATACTTGGTGCAATCATTGTGCGAGTTGCAAGGGCAGTTGTACGAAATGCGTTTCGCATGGGAAGTCGTTCGCCAATTCAAATTTCAGAACGTCGTACAGTTACAGTAGCGAAGTTACTTGAAAATATTGTGGCATACGTTGTTATATTTATTATGTTGATTGCGATTTTAGGCGTGTTCAATATTAATGCATCAGGTCTATTAGCTGGTGCCGGGGTTATTGGTTTAGCAGTCGGATTTGGTGCTCAAAGTTTAGTGAAAGATGTCATTACAGGACTATTTATTTTGCTAGAAGATCAGTTTTCAGTTGGTGACTATGTAAGAATTGGTCAGTTTGAGGGAGTTGTTTTAGAAATTGGACTTCGTACAACGAAACTAAAGAGCTGGACAGGGGAAATTCATACTTTACCAAACGGAAGTATTATTCAAGTTACTAATTTTTCGGTTAGTAATAGTGTAGCATTCGTTGATGTATCTATTTCGTATGAGGCCGATATAGCAAAAGCAGAGCAAGTAATTGAAGAGTTATTAGTAGAATTACCTGCAAAGTACGAGAAGATGGTAACAACGCCTCAATTGTTAGGTGTACAAACATTAGCTGCATCAGAAGTTATATTACGTGTTATTGCTGAAGTGGAGCCGATGCAACATGCAGTTATTGCAAGAGCTCTTCGTAAAGAGATTAAAACTCGTCTGGATTTACATGGAATTGAAATTCCATATCCACGTATGGTTTTATATAATCGTGAAGAATTGGTTAGTGGAAAAGCAATTTAGTATGGAGAGGGGTTTGGAGAGTGGAGCAAAAGCAATATAACTTGTACGATGTTGTGGAAATGAAGAAGGCCCATCCATGTGGTGTAAATCGCTGGAAGATTATTCGTATGGGAATGGATATCCGCATTAAGTGCGAGGGATGTGACCATTCGGTAATGATTCCTCGAAGAGAGTTTGATCGTAAGGTAAAAAAAATACTTGTGAAGCATGAAGAATAGAGAGAAAGTAACAGTTGCAGTGGGTAACTGTTACTTTTTTTCGTTTGGAGGAAACTTGTCATTTTTTTCGTTACTATCTATAATGATGAAAGATTGAGACATAGGAGTGAAAAATATGGGATTAACGGCTGGGATTGTTGGATTACCTAACGTAGGAAAGTCCACTTTATTTAATGCAATTACACAAGCAGGAGCAGAATCTGCGAACTATCCATTCTGTACAATTGACCCAAACGTAGGGATCGTAGAAGTACCAGATGAGCGTTTAAATAAATTAACGGAATTAGTAGAACCGAAAAAAACTGTTCCGACTGTATTCGAATTTACTGATATTGCAGGTATCGTAAAAGGTGCAAGTAAAGGTGAAGGATTAGGAAATAAATTCTTATCTCACATTCGCCAAGTAGATGCAATTTGCCAAGTTGTTCGTTGTTTTGAAGATGAAAATATTACACACGTTTCAGGGAAAGTAGATCCAATTGATGATATTGAAACAATCAACTTAGAACTAATCTTAGCGGATTTAGAATCAGTTGATAAACGTATCGAGCGTGTTGCGAAATTAGCAAGACAAAAAGATAAAGAAGCAGTATATGAGCAGGAAATTTTAGTGCGTTTAAAAGAAGCTTTCGAAGAGGGAAAACCAGCTCGTACTGTTGAATTTACAGAAGAGCAAATGAAGATTGTTAAAGGCCTTCATTTACTTACAACGAAAGAAATGCTATACGTAGCAAACGTAAGTGAAGATGATATTATGGATCCTTCTGAAAATAAATATGTACAAATGGTAAAAGAATTTGCTGCAAATGAAAATTCTCAAGTTATCGTTGTATGTGCAAAAATCGAAGAAGAAATCTCTGAGTTAGACGAAGAAGAGAAAAAAGTATTCCTGGAAGAATTAGGTATTGAAGAATCTGGTTTAGATCAGTTAATTCGTGCTGCATATGATTTATTAGGACTTGCTACTTACTTCACAGCTGGTGTGCAAGAAGTGCGTGCATGGACGTTTAAACAAGGTATGAAAGCACCACAATGTGCTGGCGTAATTCATACAGACTTTGAGCGTGGATTTATTCGCGCAGAAACAGTTTCTTATGATGATTTAATGACAAACGGTTCTATGACAGCTGCAAAAGAAGCTGGAAAAGTACGTTTAGAAGGAAAAGAGTATATCGTAAAAGACGGAGATGTTATGCACTTCCGCTTTAACGTTTAATTTAATATTTCCTAGGAAAAATAAAGATATGAACTTGGCAAATATATTATGTGTTTGCCAAGTTTTTTACGTATTGGTGAGTTGATTCATATAACTTACTATGATATAATCTAAACTCGTGAGTAATTACTATAAATTAATTGCTCCTTGCCCATTATGGGCCGTTTAGACCAAAAGGAGGTGAAAGTGTAATGAGAAAGTACGAAATTATGTACATCATTCGTCCTGGCGTTGAAGAAGAAGCTCAAAAAGCTTTAGTTGAACGTTTTGCAGGTGTTTTAACAAACAATGGTGCAGAAATCATTAACACGAAAGAGTGGGGTAAGCGTCGTTTAGCTTACGAAATCAACGACTTACGTGAAGGTTTCTACATGATCTTAAACGTGAACTCTAACTCAGAGGCGATTAATGAATTCGACCGTTTAGCTAAGATCAACGAAGATATCCTTCGTCATATCGTTGTTAAAGAAGAAGAAAAATAATTGATATATAAGGGAGAGTGGTTCGATTGATGAATCGTGTTATCCTCGTTGGTCGTTTAACTAAGGACCCTGACTTACGTTACACGCCCAATGGTGTTGCAGTAGCTACTTTTACGTTAGCTGTGAATCGCGCATTTGCGAATCAACAAGGTGAGCGTGAAGCTGACTTTATTAATTGTGTAATATGGCGTAAACAAGCAGAAAACGTGGCAAATTATTTGAAAAAAGGTAGCTTAGCAGGCGTAGACGGACGTCTTCAAACTCGTAATTACGATGGACAAGATGGTAAACGTGTATATGTAACAGAAGTTCTTGCGGAGAGCGTACAATTTTTAGAGCCGCGTAATGGCGGTGGGGAGCAACGTGGTTCATTCAATCAGCAACCATCAGGAGCTGGTTTCGGTAACCAAAGCTCTAACCCATTTGGTCAATCTAGTAATTCAGGTAACCAAGGTAATCAAGGTAACTCTGGATTTACGAAGAATGACGATCCATTTTCGAATGTTGGTCAACCGATTGACATTTCGGACGACGATTTACCATTTTAATGGTATGAATCGGCTATTTTTAACAAAGAATGGAGGGAATAGACATGGCAGGACGCAAAGGTGGACGTGCGAAGCGTCGTAAGGTGTGTTTCTTCACATCTAACGGCATCACTCGCATTGACTATAAAGATGTTGATTTATTAAAACGTTTCGTTTCTGAGCGTGGTAAAATTTTACCTCGTCGTGTAACAGGAACAAGCGCAAAATACCAACGCAAACTTACAGTTGCAATTAAACGTGCTCGTCAAATGGCACTTTTACCATATGTTGGTGAATAATAGCGTATGAAATGCACAGTAGAGTCGGACTCTACTGTGCATTTTGCTATGCTTTTCTTTTTGAAAGAGAGGTTAGATGATGAAAAGTACGAAATTTATTACTGAGGGTGCAGCGTTATTAGCAATATATTCAATTTTATTGCTTATATCTATGTATGTTCCGATTTTAGGCACAGTTGCAATATTTGCGTTGCCGTTGCCATTTATATTATTAACAGTAAGACATAAACTATCTAATGTGCTCGTAATTTTTGTAGCGGCGCTTTTTGTTACAGTTATCGTGAGTCAACCGATTAGTCTCATAAAGACAGTGATGTTTGGGTTAATAGGTGTTGTATTAGGATATATGTATAAAAAAGGGAAAAAACCAGTGGAGATATTGATAGCTGGAACACTTGTATATTTAATTGGTCTGATGCTCATTTATGTGGGAAGTATAAAGTTTTTTAACATAGATTTAATGAAGCAAATGCAAAATATGTTTAGTGAAAGCATGGCGCAAAGTGAAAAAATAGCAAATGCGGCTGGTATGCCAGTTAGTAAAGAACAAAAAGAGTTATTTGCACAAATGAATGATATATTACAAACCTTATTTCCAAGTATACTTGTGCTAGTTGCTGTATGTTTTTCTTGGATTACAGTGATAATATCAGGTAGTGTTTTGAGAAAGTTAAAGTACGACGCGGCACCTTGGCCGAAATTTAAAGATATACAATTGCCAAAGAGTATTGTCTGGTATTACGTCATATTTATTTTGTTATCAACTTTCATGAAAGTTGAACCAACATCATATTTACATATGGTATTTTCTAACCTATATGTAATCTTTGCTTTGCTGCTTGTATTGCAAGGGTTAACGTTTATCACCTTTTTAGCACACAAAAAAGGTTTTACAAAAGGCGTTCCTATTATTAGTTTTATTGTATGTATGTTTATTCCAATGCTGTTTCCTCTTGTGACAATCTTAGGTATAATTGATTTAGGGATTTCATTGCGTTCTAAAATGCAATGAAAAACAAAGGGATAAAATAGCATTTTTATGCTATTTTAAGGTGTTTAATCTGTTTAACTAACTAGAAATTTAGTTGGTTTTACGTTATAGGAGTTGTATACATGCCTGAATTTTATAAGAAACAGTGGTTTTTATATCCTGTTTACGTATTGGCATTTTTTGTGTTGGTGCTAATCTCGATCCTTTGTTATTTTCACTTAATTATGGGGATAGCCGCCTTTTTTATTTTTAGCATCGTTTTCCTTTTAGTTATACGATTTGAACTTACTTTTCAAAGGAACTTTGAAAAATATACGACAGATATGATTACTAGGGTAAAAAAGGTGAGTAACGAAGCATTCAATCAGATGCCAATTGGTATATTGTTATACAATAAGGATTATGGGATTGATTGGGCAAATCCTTACTTGTCTTCATGTTTGGGACAACACGCATTAGCTGGGTGGCATCTGTACGATGTATCAGAAACATTACTCCTTTTTATTAAAGGAGAGACTTCTGATGATATAGTATCATTAAATAATCGGAAGTTTCGTGTGTTTGTAAGGAAAGAAGAAAAACTAATTTATTTTTTTGATGTAACTGAGCAAACAGAGATTGAAAAAATGTATGAGGATCAGCGTACGGTTTTAGCTGTTATTTATTTAGATAATTATGATGAAGTTACACAAGGATTAGATGATCAATTACGTACGAATATAACAAGCCTTGTCACGTCGCGTCTAAATGAATGGGCTGTTAAGTATGGTGCATATTTGAAACGTGCATCTTCAGAAAGATTCTTCGTTGTACTAAACGAAAGTATTTTAGCACAAATGGAGAAAGGGAAATTTAGTATTTTGGATCAAGTGCGTGAAGAAACATCCAAAAGGAATATACCACTTACATTAAGTGTTGGTGTTGGCTCAGGTGATTTACCTTTATCGGAGCTTGGAGCGATGGCTCAATCTGGTTTAGACCTTGCGTTAGGACGAGGAGGAGACCAAGTAGCTATTAAACAAGCAACGGGTAAAGTTAAGTTTTACGGCGGTAAGACGAATCCGGTCGAAAAGCGTACTCGTGTACGTGCTAGAGTTATTTCGCATGCGTTAAAGGATTTAGTATTAGAAAGCAGTAATGTCATTATAATGGGGCATAGAGCTCCTGATATGGATGCGATTGGTGCAGCGATTGGTATTTTAAAGGTAGCTCAATTAAATGAGCGCAAAGGATATATTGTATTAGACGAAAATGATTCGGATAAAGGAATCAAACGTTTGATGGATAAAGTGAAACAAAATGAAGAGTTATGGTCACACTTTATTACACCAGGGCAAGCGATGGAATTTGCAAATGATGATTCATTACTTGTTGTTGTTGACACGCATAAACCTTCGATGGTGATGGAGGAAAAACTGTTACATAAGATTGAAAATGTAGTGGTTATTGACCATCATCGCCGCGGGGAAGATTTCATTGAAGATCCATTGCTTGTTTATATGGAACCGTATGCTTCTTCAACAGCAGAGCTTGTTACAGAATTACTTGAGTATCAACCGAAAAATTTAAAGATGACAATGTTAGAAGCAACGGCATTGTTAGCTGGTATTATTGTTGATACGAAAAGTTTTACATTCCGTACAGGCGCTCGCACATTTGATGCAGCTTCTTATTTACGCTCGCATGGTGCAGACACTGTACTTGTACAAGAACTTTTAAAAGAAGACATGAATCAGTATTTACGAGTTGCAAAAGCCATTAAAAATGCGTACATTTATAAAAATGGAATTGCGATTGCTAAAGTTGATAGTGATGATTATTATGATCAGGTGCTTATTGCGCAATCAGCGGATACGTTATTGACAATGACAGGTATCATTGCATCATTTGTTATTGCGAAACGTGGAGAGAATTTCATTGGAATTAGCGGTAGGTCTTTAGGTGAATTGAATGTACAGCTAATCATGGAGAATTTAGGAGGTGGCGGGCATTTGACAAATGCAGCCACACAAATGAAAAATGTTACAGTAGATGAAGCTGAGGAGAAGCTTCAATTTGTTATTGATGACTATTTACAGGGAGGCACACAATCATGAAAGTAATTTTTCTAAAAGACGTAAAAGGTAAAGGGAAAAAAGGAGAAATAAAAAACGTACCAGACGGTTATGCAAATAATTTCTTATTAAAACAAGGATTAGCTGCGGAAGCAACAAACAGCAGTATGAAAACTTTAGAAGCTCAAAAACGTAAAGAAGAAAAAGATGCAGCAGCAGAAGTTGAGAATGCAAAAGAACTGAAAGAAACATTAGAGAAATTAACTGTAGAAGTAAAGGCGAAATCTGGAGAAGGTGGCCGTTTATTTGGTTCTATCACAAGCAAACAAATTGTAGATGTAATGCAAAAATCACACAAGATTAAACTTGATAAGCGCAAATTTGAAATGGACGATGCAATCCGTGCATTAGGTTATACAAATGTCACTGTGAAATTACATCCGCAAGTAACAGCAACAGTAAAAGTTCATGTTAGTGAACAATAAAAATAAATTAAGCAAGGAGGATTGCGCATGAGTGATGTAATGGCTGATCGTACCCCTCCGCATAATATAGAAGCTGAGCAGGCTGTTTTAGGTGCCATATTGATTGATCAAGATGCGTTAACTTCAGCATCGGAGTTATTGGTACCTGACTCATTCTATCGAACGAAACATCAAAAGATTTTTGAAGTCATGCTTGGGTTGTCTGATAAGGGAGAACCAATTGACTTAGTAATAATGACATCAGCGATGGCTGATCAAGGATTACTAGAAGAAGTTGGTGGGGTTTCTTACCTAGCAGAGTTAGCAGAAGTTGTTCCAACAGCTGCTAACGTAGAATATTATGCACGCATCATCGCTGAAAAGGCGCTTTTACGTCGTTTAATTCGAACGGCGACTCATATTGTATCGGATGGATACGAGAGAGAAGATGATGTGGACGGCCTTTTAAATGAGGCCGAGAAAAAAATATTAGAAGTATCGCATCAAACGAATGCAAAAGCATTCCAAAACATTAAAGATGTTCTTGTAGATGCTTATGATAAAATCGAACTTTTGCATAATCAAAAAGGTGAAGTTACGGGAATACCAACTGGATTTACTGAATTAGATAAGATGACCGCAGGTTTCCAGCGAAATGATTTAATCATCGTGGCGGCGCGTCCATCGGTAGGAAAAACTGCATTTTCATTAAATATCGCACAAAACGTAGCGACAAAAACGGATGAAAATGTAGCGATCTTCAGTCTAGAGATGGGCTCTGATCAGCTTGTTATGCGTATGCTTTGTGCAGAAGGAAATATTGATGCACAAAGACTTCGTACCGGTTCATTAACTTCTGATGATTGGGCAAAATTAACAATGGCGATGGGTAGCCTTTCTAATGCTGGTATATATATTGATGATACACCAGGGATTAAGGTAAATGAGATTCGAGCAAAATGTCGTAGATTAAAGCAGGAACAAGGTCTTGGGATGGTATTAATTGACTATTTACAGCTTATTCAGGGAAGTGGGAAGTCGGGCGAGAACCGTCAGCAGGAAGTATCTGAGATTTCGCGTACATTAAAAGGGATTGCGCGTGAATTACAAGTTCCTGTTATTGCCCTTTCACAGTTATCCCGTGGCGTTGAATCTCGTCAAGATAAACGCCCTATGATGTCTGATATTCGTGAATCGGGGAGTATTGAGCAGGATGCTGATATTGTAGCATTCTTGTATCGTGAAGATTACTATGACCGTGAAACGGAAAATAAAAATACGATTGAAATTATTATTGCAAAGCAGCGTAATGGTCCCGTAGGTTCAGTAGAGCTTGCATTTGTTAAGGAATTTAATAAATTCGTCAACTTAGAACGACGCTTTGAAGATGGGGCATAAAGGCAGTATAAAAAAGAAACACATTTCTTATAATAAGATGTGTTTCTTTTTTTATATAGGAAAGATAAGGCTTTCATAATGTGAAAATATAATTCTTACGAACGAAAATGAATTTTATTAAAAAAATGTTCGCTTTTTGGTTGACTTCTTTTTCGGTTTTGGTACAATTATATTGTTTGAATAGATCGTTTGAAAATCGCGGAGGTGCTTTAATAATGTCTTCAGTAGTAGTTGTAGGAACACAATGGGGCGACGAAGGAAAAGGTAAAATCACTGATTTTCTTTCTGAGCATGCGGAAGTAGTTGCAAGATATCAAGGTGGAAATAACGCGGGACATACAATTGTTTTCGGCGGAGTTAAATATAAATTACACTTAATTCCATCTGGTATTTTCTATAAAGAGAAAATTTGTGTAATCGGAAACGGCTTAGTAGTCGATCCGAAAGCATTACTTGAAGAGTTAAAATACTTACACGATCGTGGTGTAAGTACTGATAATTTACGTGTAAGTAACCGTGCGCACGTTATTTTACCTTATCACTTAAAACAAGATGAGTTAGAAGAAGCTAGTAAAGGTGATAACAAAATCGGTACAACGAAAAAAGGTATCGGTCCTGCATATATGGATAAAGCTGCTCGTATCGGTATCCGTATGGCTGATCTTTTAGACCGTGAAGCATTTAAAGAGAAGCTTGAGCGCAATTTAGTAGAAAAAAATCGTTTGTTTGAAAAAATGTACGATACAGAAGGTTTCAGCGTAGAAGAAATCTTTGAAGAGTACTTCGAATACGGACAACAAATCGCACAATATGTATGCGACACATCTGTTGTATTAAATGATGCGC
The DNA here is from genome assembly GCF_040676495.1 of Bacillus sp. LBA3-1-1.1. Classification (NCBI taxonomy): domain Bacteria; kingdom Bacillati; phylum Bacillota; class Bacilli; order Caryophanales; family Bacillaceae; genus Bacillus; species Bacillus sp. LBA3-1-1.1. Next base: position 247,214 of record NZ_JBEGIB010000024.1, on the reverse strand, counting down.
TAGATAACAATCACCGTGTATTATTTGAAGGTGCACAAGGTGTTATGCTTGATATTGACCACGGTACGTACCCATTCGTTACATCTTCTAACCCGATTGCTGGTGGTGTAACAGTTGGAACTGGAGTTGGTCCTGCGAAAGTTACTCGCGTTGTAGGTGTATGTAAAGCATATACAAGTCGTGTAGGTGATGGGCCATTCCCTACTGAGCTTCATGATGAAATTGGTCACCAAATTCGTGAAGTTGGTCGTGAGTATGGAACGACAACTGGTCGTCCACGCCGCGTAGGTTGGTTCGATAGCGTTGTTGTAAGACATGCACGTCGTGTTAGTGGTTTAACAGATTTATCATTAAATTCTATCGACGTTCTAACAGGTATTCCAACTCTTAAAATATGTGTTGCTTACAAATACAATGGCGAAGTTATCGATGAAGTTCCAGCAAACTTAAACATCTTAGCGAAATGTGAGCCTGTATATGAAGAGCTTCCAGGTTGGGAAGAAGATATTACTGGTGTAAAATCATTAGATGAACTTCCTGAAAATGCAAGAAAATACGTAGAGCGTGTTTCTGAATTAACAGGAATCCAATTATCTATGTTCTCAGTTGGACCAGATCGTAATCAAACAAATATCGTTCGTAATGTATACGAAGCTTAATTGATATAAGAAATTGATTTTTGTAAGAAAAAACTCATGCTCTCATGAGTTTTTTCTTATCTTTTATAAAAAAATAAAAAAAGGTATTGCAAAAATAAAAGATAACATGTTATGATATGTCTTGTCGTCACGAAAATATGACGTTGGTGAGTATGAGCCATTAGCTCAGTTGGTAGAGCATCTGACTTTTAATCAGAGGGTCGAAGGTTCGAATCCTTCATGGCTCACCATTTTATTTTTCGTGGCCCGTTGGTCAAGTGGTTAAGACACCGCCCTTTCACGGCGGTAACACGGGTTCGAATCCCGTACGGGTCATGTTTTTTTATGTTCATTTTTGGTCCCGTGGTGTAGTGGTTAACATGCCTGCCTGTCACGCAGGAGATCGCCGGTTCGACCCCGGTCGGGACCGCCACTTTTGTTTATACCACCATTAGTGGTTTTATATATAGTTTTGGCTCGGTAGCTCAGTCGGTAGAGCAGAGGACTGAAAATCCTCGTGTCGGCGGTTCGATTCCGTCCCGAGCCACTCTCAGGATATTAAGTGGGCCCACTTAATATCCTTTTTATTTTGTCCAGTTTTACAAAAGTGGGTAGTTATTTTACAATAGAATGAGGAGCCTCTAGCAGTTGAAGCTAGAGGTTTTTCTATAGATCGTATAGGATTCCGTGAAAAAGTGGATCATACATGAGTCTATGAGAATAGAGGAGAAAATACTTAAACAAAGGGTGCGGTGGTATAGGGACATACTATATAAACGTCAATGTGTTTAGGGATTATTGACCATATTTTTATAAGGAGGAAATAGACGATGATGGGAAAGAAAATTTTAGTAGTTGATGATGAAAAACCGATTGCAGATATTTTGAAGTTCAACCTAGAAAAAGAAGGTTTTGAAATTGTAATGGCGCATGATGGTGATGAGGCGATTGAAAAAGCAAATGAAGAACAGCCAGATATGGTTTTATTAGATATTATGTTACCGGGAAAAGACGGCTTAGAGGTATGTCGTGAAATACGTAAAAGCTCAGAAATGCCAATTATTATGCTTACAGCAAAAGACTCTGAAATTGATAAAGTATTAGGACTTGAGCTTGGGGCGGATGATTATGTAACGAAGCCATTTAGTACGAGGGAGTTACTTGCTCGTGTGAAAGCGAATTTACGTCGCCATCAGCAGGGTGGTGCTGCAGAGAAAGAAGAAAATACTGAAATGGTTATTGGACCAATCGTTATCAATTCGAACGCTTATAGTGTAACGAAGCGTGAAGAAAGCATTGAGCTTACACATCGTGAATTTGAATTACTACATTATTTAGCGAAGCATTTAGGTCAAGTTATGACTCGTGAACATTTATTACAAACAGTTTGGGGTTATGATTATTTTGGAGATGTACGTACGGTAGATGTAACAGTACGTCGTTTGCGCGAAAAAATTGAAGATAATCCAAGTCATCCTACTTTAATTGTAACTAGACGCGGGGTAGGGTATTACTTGCGTGACCCAGAACAGGAATAGTATATGAAGAAAGTTGGTTTTTTTCAATCTATTCATTTAAAATTTGTGCTCATATATATGCTGTTAATATTAATAGCAATGCAAGTAATTGGTGTATATTTCGTTAGGGAATTAGAAAAAAGCCTTGTAAAAGGTTTTCAAGATTCCTTAACGCAGCAAACAAATTTACTTTCTTATAACTTGAAGCAAGAGTTTGTAAAAGAACGTCCTAAAGGAGAATCAGTAGATAAAGCTATTAATGATTCGATTCAAAAATTTGCATCGGATCGTAAGAGAGATATTCAAGAAATAAGCGTAATTGATTCTACTAAAAAATTAATGGCAATTTCAGACGCGTCTAAGCAAAATAAAGTAGGACGAACGTCAGCAGACACAGCTGTACAACGGGTAATGGTACAAAAAAAACCAGAGTCAAAGGTTGAGAAAGACGTGAAAACAGGTCATCGGGTTCAAGTGATGATTACTCCTATTCTAAAAGAGCAAGAAGGAGAGGTACTTGGCGTCATTCGTATTGTTGCATCTATGGAAGATGTGTATAAACAAATGAAAGATATAAACCAAATTTTCGCGACGGGGACAGTAATTGCTTTACTAGTAACAGCTGTACTTGGGATTTTGTTGGCTCAAACAATTACAAGACCAATTTCAGATATGCGGAGACAAGCAATTGAAATGGCAAAAGGAAATTATTCGAGAAAAGTAAAAGTGCATAGCCATGATGAAATTGGACAACTAGCATTATCTTTCAATAATTTATCAAAAAAATTACAACAAGCCCGCTCTTCAACAGAGAGTGAAAGGCGCAAACTATCATCTGTTTTATCACATATGACAGATGGAGTAATTGCTACTGATCGAAAAGGTGACATCATTTTATTAAATGATCCTGCGGAAAAAATGTTAAATGTTTCGCGTGAAACGGCATTAGATCAATCTGTATTAGAAGTGTTAGGGATACAAGAAGAATTTACGCTGGATCATTTATATGAAGAACCTGATTCAGTTTTATTAGATTTTAGTACGAGGAATGAACCATATATTTTACGTGCTAGTTTCTCTGTCATTCAAAAAGAAACAGGGAAGGCAAATGGTTTAATTGCTGTATTATATGATGTAACGGAGCAGGAGCGTATAGAGCAAGAGCGTCGTGAGTTTGTTGCAAACGTATCTCATGAGCTGAGAACACCGTTAACAACAATGCGCAGTTACTTAGAAGCACTTACGGATGGTGCATGGCAAGATCCAAATATCGCACCGCAATTTTTAACGGTTACACAAGAAGAAACAGAAAGAATGATTAGACTTGTAAATGCGTTGTTACAACTATCTAAACTAGATAGTACAGAACATCGCTTAATGAAGGAATGGGTCGACTTTACTGATTTCTTTAATAACGTTATCGATCGCTTTGAAATGTCTAAAGAGCAAAATGTAAGCTTCAAACGATCTTTCTCTAAAAAATCTCGATTTATTGATATGGATACAGACAAAATTACACAAGTGTTATATAACATTATTTCCAATGCATTAAAATATTCGCCAGAAGGTGGCACAGTAACATATCGCCTGCGTGACCGTGGTGAGTTATTAGAAATTAGTGTGAGTGATCAAGGAATGGGTATCCCGAAGGAAAATGTAGATAAAATATTTGAACGTTTTTACCGTGTAGATAAAGCTCGCTCAAGACAAATGGGTGGTACAGGTCTTGGATTAGCCATTGCGAAAGAAATGATTGAGGCACACGGCGGCTCAATTTGGGCGAAAAGTGAGGAAGGAAAAGGAACAACTATTTATTTCACACTGCCAATGGCAACTGATGAAGAGGACGATTGGGAATGAGTATGGAAAACTTTAAAACAATAGTTTTAATTAATTTAGTTGTTATTAGCCTATTTCTTACTTTTAACTTATGGACATATGTTCCCGATTCTACTTCGATACAAAATGCAAAATTTGTTCAAGGTAATGAAGAGATAAATCCAATAAAACTTTCGGAGGTTGTTCGCCCATCCTCTGTCATCGTTCATAAAGAGAAAAATCATTATGTGAGTGAAAACAAGAGTAATGTGGATTTAATTTATAGAATTCTTGAAAATGGAGAGTTACATGATTTAAAGGAAATAACAGGGACAGTTCCTAAAGGTGATTTTCTTTCGTATGTACATGGAGAGGAAAAAATCGAATTTGTTTTTCCTACAAACATTCCACTGGGTACGATTAAAAGTATGTTTAATTTTAAAGATAAAAACATAGAAGGTAATAGGAGTTTCAATCGTATTATAATTGATCCTTCTAGAAGTAAGGACCAAGAAATTAAAATTAGTTTTGTTTCCTATGATACTTATCCTTATCGTAAAATATATGAAGCAAAATTGAGTGGTGTTTACGTAAAGGATGTTATAAATGCTCAAAATCAACTTATAACAGTAGCGAAACCGTATTTTGAATATCAAATAAGTGATAGAAAAAAACTTTACTTACCAGATGGAATTACGGAATTAAGTGAGGTAGAGTATTTTGGATCTAGGTTAGATGAGGATACATTTAAAAATGCATTATTTAGTGATCCACGTTATTTAAGCCCTATTTCTGAGAAATCAAAGAAAACATTTACAGATGGTATACGTTCTATGGAAATTGATCAGTCAAATGCAATGTTGAAATACAAAAACTCCGCTGTACATAGTGATGAATCTATGGATAATGCAGCACTTTTACAAAAAAGTTTTGACTTTGTAAGTGGGCATAGTGGTGCGTTAAAACTCTATCGTTTTGATTATATTAATAAAGGGAAAACGTCCTTCCGTTTTTATGAGGATGGGTTGCCTGTATTTAATAGCGATGGAATGGCGGAATTAAAGCAAGCATGGGGTTCAGGTGAAATCATGCAGTATGAAAGATCCTTTTTTGATCCAAGTTTCAAATTACCTAGTAAACAACTAACAACTTCTCTTGCATCGGGTCGTACAGTGATGACATCATTAGAGAATAATCCGCAAATTGATAAAAATTCAATTCAGGATGTTGGAATTGGTTATAAGTTATCATTGGAAGATTCCATTAACGAAGGAAAAAACATTATTTTAAAGCCAATATGGTATGTAAAATGTGAAGAAAATGGTAAGCAAAAAATATTTGAATGGAGTGAGGGGGGACTAAATGGATTGGGATCGAATTAAAACCATATTTATTGTGACCTTTTTTGTTTTAGATCTCTTTCTTATCTTTCAGTTCATTCAAAAGCAAGATAGTAATCAATTGGAACTTGTGACAGAAACAAAAATTGATCAACAATTAAAAGAGTCTAAAATTACTATGGGGAGTTTTCCTAAAGAGCCGAAAAAAGAGTCGTTTATTATGGCGAAAAATAAAAGCTTTAAGGAAGAAGATGTGCAGTCTTTAAAAAATCAAACAGTGCATCTGAAAGAAGAATATAAGATAGAAAGTAAGTTGAAAGAACCATTTTTAAATGCAAAATCGTTATCAAAGGACAAGTATAATGATTTCTTAAAAAACTACGTGCTTGATGGGCAGAAATACGAGTTTGGGGCAATGAAAGATTCAAAAATTTATTTCTTTCAAAAGTATAAGGATAAGCCGATTTTCTACAACAATCATGCAATGATTGTTGTAGATTTGAATGAAAAAAATGAGCTTGTTTCGTATACACAAACAATGTTAACGGATTTGAAGGAAATGGGCGAAAGTGAAAAAACGAAAGAACAAGAAATTATCACTGCTCAAACAGCTTTAGAAAATATATATGTAAAAAATAAAATTGCAGAAAATACGCACGTGAAAGAGGCGCAGATTGGATATGCGACTCTAGCTGAATCTTCTTCTAATATACAAGTGCTTGCTCCAACGTGGAACTTAAAGACAGAGCAGAAAAAGGACTATTTTGTGAATGCAATTGAAGGACAAGTTATGGAATTAGGGGAAACTCAAGTGCCGGAAGAACATAATGGAGTGAGAAAGAATGAGTATGCACTTTAGTGTACTTGCAAGTGGAAGTACAGGGAATATGCTATATGTAGGAACAGATGAAAAAAAATTGCTCGTCGATGCAGGTTTAAGTGGTAAAGCTACAGAGGCCTTATTTAAGCAAGCTGAACTGAATATAAATGACATATCAGGTATTCTTGTAACACATGAGCATAGTGACCACATTAAAGGATTAGGTGTATTGGCGCGTAAATATGATTTACCTGTTTATGCGAACGAGAAAACATGGAATGCAATGGAACATTTAATAGGTAATATCCCAACTGATCAAAAATTCATTTTCTCAGTAGGAGACGTGAAAACATTTGGAGATATTGAAGTTGAATCATTTGGTGTTTCTCATGATGCGGCAGAACCGATGTTTTATGCTTTTCATAACAATAATAGAAAGTTAGCTCTTATTACAGATACGGGCTACGTAAGTGACCGTATGAAAGGTGTTATTAAGGGAGCGAATGCTTTTGTATTTGAAAGCAATCATGATGTGGAAATGCTTCGTATGGGACGATATCCATGGAGTATTAAACGACGCATATTAAGTGATGTAGGTCACGTTTGTAATGAGGATGCTGCATTAGCGATGGCAGATGTTATTACAGACGATACAAAACACATTTATTTAGCGCATTTAAGCTTAGATAATAACATGAAAGAATTAGCGCGTATGTCTGTATCACAAGTATTAGAAGAAAAAGGTTTTGGGGTTGGAGAATCCTTTGAAATACATGATACAGATCCAAAAATGCCTACGAAAATTCAATACGTATAATTCTTCATTTTAGTAAACAATAAAGGTGAATATAGTTGTTTTCAGGAAGATAGGTGAACAAATATGTCCTTTATTGATGAAGAAAAATATCGTATTAAACGTGCAGGGAAAAAGAAACATAAAGGTATTGTTATTTCTAGTATAGCGGGAACAATTGTAGGGGCTTCATTATTTGCATTTGGAGCGCCTTTATTTTCAAATCATGAAGGTAAGCTTCCGCAAGTTGAAGCAAGTGAAAAAAATATGGCCGAAGCTCAAAGCGGAAATGTGTCTGTTAAACAAGTTAGCTTTGTAGACGCTGTTGATCGTGCTTCGGAGGCTGTTGTTGGTGTTATTAATATTCAACGAGATGATTTTTCAGAGGCTGATTCGGAAGCTGGTACAGGCTCTGGTGTGATTTATAAGAGAACAGATGGGCATGCGTATATTGTAACGAATAACCACGTTGTTGCTGGGGCGAATCGTATTGAAGTGAGCTTAAGCGACGGTAAGAAAATTCCAGGTAAAGTATTAGGAACCGATGTAGTCACAGACTTGGCGGTACTAGAGATAGATGCGAAGCATGTGAAGAAAGTGATTGAAATTGGCGATTCTAATACCGTTCGTAGAGGAGAACCAGTTATTGCGATTGGAAATCCACTTGGGCTACAATTTTCCGGAACTGTCACACAAGGTATTATTTCGGCTAATGAGCGTATTGTTCCTGTAGATTTAGATCAAGATGGGCATTACGATTGGCAAGTAGAAGTATTGCAAACAGATGCGGCAATTAATCCAGGTAATAGTGGTGGAGCGCTTGTAAATGTATCTGGACAATTAATAGGTATTAACTCAATGAAAATTGCAGCAAAAGAAGTAGAAGGAATTGGACTAGCTATTCCAGTTACGAGAGCTGTTCCTATTATGAATGAACTAGAAAAGTACGGTAAAGTAAGAAGACCTTACGTTGGGATTGAACTAAGATCATTAAATGAGATTCCGAGTTACTATTGGTCAAAAACGTTACAATTACCAGGTAAAATAACAGAAGGAGTCTGTGTTTTAGATGTGAAAAGTCCTTCTCCAGGTACGGATGCGGGTCTTAGAGAACATGATGTTATTGTGGCGGTAGATGGAAAAGCGGTGCACGATATTATTGGGTTCCGCACGGCCTTATATAATAAAAAAATTAATGATAAAATGACTCTTACATTTTATCGTGGTACAAAAAGAGCGACAACAACGGTGAAATTAGGCATTCAAAAGTATTAAAAACAGGAGGGCCTACCTCCTGTTTTCTATTGTAGAAAAGTGAGGTGAAGAATATGAATTTACCTTGTTGTTTAGAACATGTTGAATTAGCATTAGATATCATTGTGGATGAGTGTGAAGTTGCACCGGTTATTAACAATGTGGATAACTCTGAAGAAGAGAAAAAAACATGTGAATTTTGTCAAAATGAGGCGACATATGTTGTGTCGAACACAGATTCTCACACAATATGTGGGTAACATTTGTGGATATGTGGATAAGTGCTGTGGATAACGTGTTTGTAAGGTGGGGAATAGATGTGAATATCTCGATTATTTCAATCGGAAAATTAAAAGAAAAATACTTAAAACAAGGTATAGCAGAATACTTAAAACGATTATCTTCTTACGCAAAAGTAGAAGTAATTGAATTGCCAGATGAAAAGGCACCAGAAAATTTAAGTGCAGCAGAAATGTTAATTGTAAAAGAAAAAGAAGGTATACGTATACTGGATAAAATTTCTGATGATACGCACGTTATTGCATTAGCAATAGAAGGAAAACAAAAATCATCAGAAGAATTTGCAGCAAGTATAGATCGCCTTGCTACATATGGAAAGAGCAAAATCACATTTGTAATTGGTGGGTCACTGGGGCTTAGTTCTGAAGTAATGAAGCGTTCAAATGAATCTCTTTCGTTCTCAAAGATGACACTACCACATCAATTAATGCGTTTAGTATTGCTTGAGCAAGTATATAGAGCATTTCGTATTAATCGCGGTGAACCGTATCATAAATAAATTTTTCATTTGTATATAAAGAGTAAAAAAGACCATTGGACAAAAATCACCGATGGTCTTTTAAACATTAATAGATGGTATGTAGATTTCCTAAAATAAGTATGTTTCTATTTCTAAAAAAATATGCTGTAATATGAAGAGGGAAAAAGTATAAGTAGTCATAGAAGTGAGGAATTAAAGGTGAAGAAGTTTAAGAAGTTTTACTTGGAGATTACAAGTGTATGTAATCTTGCGTGCAGCTTTTGTCCGCCGACGGAAAGGCAGAAGCAATTCATTTCTGTAGAGGATTTTGCTAAAAGATTAGACCAAATTAAACCTCACACAGACTACATTTATTTGCACGTGAAGGGTGAGCCGTTGCTCCATCCGAAAATAGATCAACTATTAGATTTAAGCCATGAAAAAGGGTTTAAAGTTAATATTACAACGAACGGAACGTTAATTAATAAGAGAAGGCATAGACTGTTAAATAAGCCTGCGTTAAGACAAATGAATTTTTCACTGCACAGTTTTGATGGACATCCAGGCTCGCAAGATAAAGAGGGCTATGTAAGAAGTATACTTTCTTTCATTAGAGAAGCAACGAGTCAATCGGATTTAATTGTTTCACTAAGATTATGGAATTTAACTCAGGATAATAAAACAAATTCTGAAATCCAGAAAAATAGGGATTTATTATCCATAATTGAAAATGAGTTTGATCTATCCTATCAAATTGAAGAGAAGCTTACACCAGGAAAAGGTATAAAAATTGCGGAACGTGTCTTTATTAATCAGGACTATGAATTCCAGTGGCCGGCATTGCATGAAGAAGAGGATGATGGAAAAGGATTCTGTCATGGTCTTCGAAATCAAGCAGGTATTTTAGCGAATGGAACGGTTATTCCTTGTTGTTTAGATGGTGAGGGAATTATTAACCTTGGGAATATTAATAGTGACTCATTTTCTAACATTATAGAAGGTGAAAGAGCAACAAACATTGTCGATGGATTTTCGAAAAGAGTTGCAGTAGAAGAACTATGTAGAAAGTGCGGATACCGCAAAAGATTTGGAAAGTAAATATAGAATAAGCCCTCATAAAGCGAGGGCTTATTTTTTATTCTTGATAAGAGCGCTCTAATTCATCAATTAAGGAACCGACGTAAGAAACAGCTTTACGGATTGCATCTGGTTTTGACATATCTACCCCGGCATGTTTCATTAATTCAAGTGGTTTCATCGTACCACCAGCGCGAAGTACATCTAACCAGCGATCAACGGCAGGTTGCCCTTCCTCTTTAATCATTTGAGCTACCGCAGTAGACGCAGTGAGGCCGGCGGAATAGGTGTAAGAATATAATCCCATATAATAATGAGGTTGACGCATCCATGTTAAACCAGCGCCTTCATCAATTTCTACGGAATCTCCCCAGAATGTCGAAAGGACCTTTGTTTTTATTTCAGTTAAAGTTGTAGCTGTGAGTGCTTGCCCTTCTTCTGCTAGGGTATATACTCGTCTTTGATATTCTCCTTCAAGTAGATGGGTAACGAAGTTGTGGTAATATGTGCCGAGTAGTTGCAGAATAACCCATCTGCGCATTCTCTTATCATCAGTAGTCGCTAGTAAATGCTGGGCTAATAGTAATTCATTCATCGTTGATGGTGCTTCAACAAAGTACATAGATGGACGTACATTCATAATGCGCTGATTTTTATTGGCTAAATAAAAATGACCAGCATGTCCAAATTCATGAGCTAATGTGAAGCATCCACGCATCGTATTTTGCCATGTAATTAAAATGTAAGGATGGGAACCATACGGGCTAGAGCAGAAAGCACCTGTTGATTTTCCGATATTATCTGCAAGGTCTACCCACCTTTCCTTAAAGCCTGTTTCAATAATCGTATTATATTCAGATCCTAATACTTTTAGAGATTCTTGAATTAATTTACCAGCTTCATCGTATGTGATGGTTGGATTAAATTCAGGATCTAACGGTGCGTGTAAATCGCAGAAGAGCATTTGATCGAGACCTAATACTTTCTTTTTTAAATCTGCAAAACGGCGCATATGGGGCGCTAATTCTTTATAAATAATATCTAGTTGGTTGTTATACATTTCAAGTGGAACTTTTTGAGGCTCTAAAAGCATATGGGTAACAGACTCGTACTTACGTAAACGAGAAAGTGTCACTTGTTTTTTTACTTCAGTAGCATACGTTGTTGCAACTGTATTTTTATATCGTTTCAATGTGGAAATAAATGATGAATAGGCTTTTCTGCGTATATATGCGCTTGGAGAAAATTCATATTTACTTTCAAATAATGCAAACGATACAGGCAAATCATTTCCTTGTTCATCTTGTATAGAAGGGAAATCCATATCGGCTAATTTAGTCATGCCATAAATTTTGTAGGGGGAACTATGAACTTCGCCGAGTGCAGCAAGAGCTTCTTCTGTTTCAGGAGAGAGCGTGTGCTGCCTTTTTTGTAGTATTTCTAGTAACGATTTACGGAAAGGCTCAAGTTTTGTTTCCTCAGTTAAATATTTTTCAATTGTTCCTTCTTCAAAAGAGAGAATTTCGTTATGAATAAAGGATAGTGCGGTATGTACTTTCGTCCCTAAAGCGGAAATCTTGGAAGAGTTCGCTTGAATAACTGGATCTGTACGATCAGCGGATTCTTTTAAATTTGCATATGTGCCGAGTTTTGTTAATTTCATTAAAAGCTCTTCTTCTAAAAGTAGGCAATTTAATAAGGTAGCGGGGCCAGTGTGTAATTGTCCTTTAAATGTATCAAGTTTTTTTATGTCGTCTGTTAATACACGTAATGCATTTCCCCACTCTTTGTCAGATTCGTATAAATCAGAAAGATCCCATGTCAATTCAGTAGAGACTTCTGTGCGAATAAGGCGTTGCTCAATTACGTTTTTCATTTGTTATATCCCCCTTATTATAAGTATCTAAAAATATGATACTAGAAAATTCAGTAAAATGAAAATATTTTACATTTTTATACATGAAAAAGAAGGACAAGCATAAAAATGCCTGTCCTTCTAGCTAGATTTAAAAATTAATATACTTTATCACCGTTGAAAATAGAGTTTTTCACGACTACATAATCTACAGTACGAATTGAGTCTAATTTTGTTCCACCAGCGTAAGAGATAGAAGATTGAAGATCTTGTTCCATTTCGATTAAAGTATCTTCTAAAGAACCTTTATGCTCAACGAACATTTTTTTACCTTCAACGTTTTTCTTCTCGCCTTTTTGGAATTCAGAAGCTGAACCGAAGTACTCTTTATAAAGTTTGCCATCTTTTTCGATTGTTTCCCCTGGAGACTCTTCATGACCAGCGAATAGAGAACCGACCATAACCATAGTTGCTCCAAATCGAATTGATTTAGCTACATCACCATGCGTACGAATACCACCGTCAGCGATAATTGGCTTACTTGCAGCTTTTGCACACCAGCGAAGTGCAGCTAACTGCCAACCACCAGTTCCAAAGCCTGTTTTAATTTTAGTAATACAAACTTTACCAGGTCCAATACCAACTTTTGTTGCATCAGCACCAGCGTTTTCTAATTCTCTTACCGCTTCTGGAGTTCCAACGTTTCCAGCGATAACGAAGCTTTCTGGTAAATGTTTTTTAATATGTTGAATCATGTTGATCACAGCATTAGAGTGACCATGTGCGATATCGATTGTAATGTATTCAGGTGAAAGTTGCTCAGCAGCTAATTGTTGTACGAATTCGTATTCGTCTTCTTTAACACCAACGCTGATTGAAGCAATTAATCCACGTGATTGCATATCTCTAATGAATGAGATTCGTTTCTCTGGTTGGAAACGATGCATGATATAGAAGTAATTATTTTCAGCTAAATAAGTTGCGATTCTTTCATCTATAATCGTTTGCATATTTGCAGGTACGACAGGTAATTTAAATTTATGTTTTCCTAAAGTGACAGTTGTATCACATTCAGATCGGCTGTTTACAATACATTTTGCAGGAATTAATTGAATGTCTTCATAGTCAAATACGTTTTCCATCATTTACACCCCTAAAATACGAATATTTTATATAGTTTATCTAAAAACGTTCGTCCAAATGATAATTTACAGTATTTTTAGTAATAAGTCAAAGGTTTTAATGTTTAATTTTAAAAAATAAAACTTATTTAATGTTTTTGGATTTATATGGCTATAATGTATTTTAATGTGTAATCGATTACTGTAGAATTATGTAGGGAGAATAATAGAAAAATATATTAATTTAGGGGAGATTTTATGGGACGATTAGTGTATATGGATTGGCTACGTGTATTAGCGACAATTGCGGTCGTTACAATTCACGTTGCTGCTGGTTATGTTTCTACGTTAGATTCAAATAACGTGTCGCGTTGGCTGGCTGGTAATTTTTACGATTCACTTTCGCGTGCTAGTGTACCAATTTTTGTAATGATTAGTGGAGCCCTATTATTAAAGGGAACAAAAGATACTTCTATTGGGGAATTTTTAAAGAAACGTGCAAGTAAAGTGATTATACCTTTTATAGGTTGGAGTGCTATATTTTACATCTATGGGGCTTGCGTAGGATATTTTCCGGCTTCTTTAAAGCAAGGGATAAAGTACTTTTTAACAAATAGTATCGGGCTACATCTATGGTTCTTATATATGATTGTAGGAATATATTTAATCGCACCTTTACTGAAAGTATTTGTGAAAAATGCTAAGAAGAGAGAGATAGAATATTTTTTAATTTTATGGCTATATGCATCTGTAATAGTTAAACTAGTAAACTATTATTATCCTATCAACTTTAATATTGAATTATTTTATGTTACAAATTATGTAGGATATTTTCTACTTGGTTATTACTTATCAAATTATGATATTGCGAAAAAATGGCGGAATATTTCTTATATCGGGGGAGTTGTAGGATGTATTGGTACATTCTTTATGACATACCATTATACATTGAAAGCAAATGGACAGCTGGATCAATATTGGTATGAATATTTTGCGCCAGGTGTTGTACTTATGGCAATTGGGTTATTTGTCTTTTTTAAATATGCTTTCCAAAATTCAGAAAGACAATTGCCATTTTTATTACGTGGCATAAACCAAGCAAGTCTTGGGATTTATATTCTTCACTTTTTCTTATTAAATAATTATCTATACATAGTCATTCCAAAGGTGAATGCACATGTACATGCAATATTGGCAATACCTATAAATGTAATTATTACACTTGTCCTTAGTATGTTAATAACTTTAGTATTGCAAAGAATACCGGTTGTAAAAAGGCTAGTTCCGTAAAGAAAAAATCTGAAAAGAAAATATTTTCCGTTATGTAGGTGGACAGACTTATTATTAAGACTGTCCTTTATTATGTTGTTTTAAAAAACAATTATACTTAGGTTAAGTTGATATTTTAGCGAATAAAAAATATTAGTTTGATATATCATCTTAGTATAATTAAATGTAGGGGAATAAAAAATATAATTATTAAATACAGAATAAAATGAGGTTATTACATGAGTAAAAGAAGTTTTACCGATTATGCATTAAGTAAAGAAATTGTAAGAGCACTTACGGGTTTAGGATATGAACATCCAACGGAAGTGCAAGGAGAGGTTATTCCAGTTGCTTTGCAAAAGAAAGACCTTGTCGTGAAATCACAGACTGGAAGTGGAAAAACCGCTTCATTTGGCATACCACTTTGTGAAATGGTGGAGTGGGAAGAGAATAAGCCACAAGCTTTAGTTTTAACACCGACGAGAGAGCTTGCGGTGCAAGTAAAAGAAGATATTACGAATATAGGCCGCTTCAAAAGAATTAAGGCTGCTGCAGTTTATGGTAAATCTCCATTTGCACGTCAAAAATTAGAGTTAAAGCAAAAAACACATATTGTAGTTGGGACTCCTGGCCGTGTGTTAGATCATATTGAAAAAGGTACTCTTTCTTTAGCGTGTTTGAAGTATTTAGTTATTGATGAAGCAGACGAAATGCTGAATATGGGCTTTATCGATCAAGTAGAGGCAATTATTGACGAGTTACCTACAAAACGAATGACAATGTTATTTTCAGCAACACTTCCAGAAGATGTTGAAAAGTTATCTCGTAAGTATATGGATTCGCCGACGCATATTGAAATTGAGGCTGCTGGGATTACAACAGATAAAATTGAACATACACTTTTTGAGACGAGAGAAGAGGAGAAGCTTTCACTTCTTAAAGATGTAACAACGATTGAGAATCCAGATAGTTGTATTATTTTTTGCCGTACACAAGAAAATGTAGATCACGTATTTAAACAGTTAGATCGCGTTAACTATCCTTGTGACAAAATACATGGTGGTATGGTACAAGAAGATCGTTTTGAAGTTATGGACGATTTTAGAAAAGGAAAGTTCCGTTATTTAGTAGCGACAGACGTAGCAGCTAGAGGAATTGATATTGATAATATTACACATGTTATTAACTATGATATTCCATTAGAAAAAGAAAGTTATGTACATCGTACGGGAAGAACGGGACGAGCTGGTAATAAAGGAAAAGCTATTACATTCATAACACCGTATGAAAATAGATTTTTAGAAGAGATTGAGGAGTACATCGGCTTTGAAATTCCAAAGGCACTTGCACCTTCAAAGGAAGAAGTTATGAAAGGGAAAGCAGTATTTGAGGAAAAGATACACGCTAAACCAATTATAAAGAAAGATAAAAATGCGGACCTAAATAAAGGAATTATGAAATTGTACTTTAATGGCGGGAAGAAAAAGAAAATTAGGGCGGTAGATTTCGTCGGTACAATTGCTAAAATTAAAGGTGTTACAGCAGAAGATATAGGCATTATTACAATACAAGACAATGTTTCTTACGTTGAAATATTAAATGGAAAAGGACCGCTTGTTTTAAAAATCATGAAAAACACAACGATTAAAGGGAAACAATTAAAGGTTCATGAAGCAATTAAATAAACAAAAAAACTATCCACTTCAAACAGGTGGATAGTTTTTTGTTTAAGATTCTTTGAGATCATCAACTAATTTTTCTGCTAAACGTCTATACATATTACTCATAGTCACGAAGGATGTTAGTAATAAAAACTTTTCTAGTGTTGGATCTTCTAAGGAAGAAACCTCGTTTACTTCCGTAACACGCTTATTTACGTCTTGCTTAAAGCTTTCCACATTGGTTTCAGTAAGAGAAAGATAATCTTTATATAGAGTATTTAATTCGAATGTATCATCGTTTATTAACGGTGCATTTATATTTTCTAAGGAGCTTTTTATATCATTAATGGAAAGTGCTCCTTTTAATTGATAAATTAAGCTGATTAAAATCATATGTTCTTTTGAATACTTTTTATTTTTGATAGGGATGAATAGTTTCCCTTTTGCGTAATTGTTAATCATTGTTTTTGTTAATACTTTTTCATCATTAGTTCTCGTTGTATCTGCATAAGTATTCTCAAATAGTTGGACAACTTGGTCTACATATAAGTCGACATTTGGGATATCCTCAAGTTTAATATTTTTTTCTAAATGTAATGATTCAAGTAATTTATTTATATTTTCCACGTAGAATCCCTCACTTTTATAGCTTAGTGGAACTTAATGTTTAGTATATCTTTAAATATGGTATTACGAAACAAATGAAATGTAAATGTTGACCTGTATGAATAATATATATATAATTACAAGTAGTTATTAAAACTACATGTAATTATATGAGGGGTGTTTATATGAATGCTTATGTAAGAGAACCGGTTAATGCATTTACTCACTTAGGAGGAGCTGTATTATCATTTATTGCATTATTAGCTATGATTGTGAAAGTTTCTGTTAAGATGCCATCTTTTGCTGCAATTACAGCTGTTATTTTATTTGGTATCGGGATGATGGTCCTTTATATGGCGTCAGCTGTGTATCATAGTGTCGTAGCCAGTGAACGTGTTATTTATTTCTTTAGGAAGCTAGATCATTCTATGATTTTTATATTAATTGCAGGTACATATGCACCCTTTTGCTTAATTACATTAAATTCGGCAAATGGTTTACTATTATTTTGTTTAGTTTATGCAACGGCAATTTGTGGTATTGTTTTTAAAATGTTTTGGTTTAATTGTCCAAGATGGTTATCGACAGCAATTTATCTTCTGATGGGTTGGTTAATTGTTCTATTCTTTGCACCGCTAGCTGAGAATTTAAGTACAGGAGGTATTATTTTCTTAGTACTTGGAGGCATTTTTTATACAATTGGTGGGTTTATTTACGGTGCGAAGCCAAAATGGTTGGAGTTTAAATATATGGGACACCATGAAATTTTTCATGTTTTTGTATTGTTAGGTAGTCTTGCTCATTTTCTAAGTGTATATTGTTACGTAATTTGATCAAAAAACGCCACGCGATGTCTGTTATGTGGCGTTTTTTTTATTACCTGATTGGAATCGTGTATTGTATAAAATAAGTATGGGATAAAATGTAAGTTTCTGTGTTCGCATAATAAACATTGGATAAGAAATATGTGATATACTTTGAGAAGTTTATAATGAATGAAATATGGAGGACTATAATTATGGCAATACTTGTAACAGGTGGAGCAGGATATATTGGTAGTCATACATGCGTAGAATTACTAAATAACGGTTACGAAATTATAGTAGTAGATAATCTTTCGAATAGCTCAGTAGAGTCTATAAATCGAGTGAAAGAGATAACAGGAAAACAGTTTAAGTTTTATAAAGAAGATATTTTAAATCGCGAAGCATTGGATATGATTTTTGAAGAAAATACAATTGAAGCTGTTATTCACTTTGCAGGCTTTAAGGCCGTAGGAGAATCAGTAGCAATTCCGTTAACGTATTATCATAACAACATTACAAGCACATTAGTGCTATGTGAAGTGATGCAGAAGCATGATGTGAAGAAGATGATCTTCAGTTCGTCTGCAACAGTGTATGGTATCCCAGAAACATCACCAATTACGGAGGAGTTTCCATTAAGTGCAACAAATCCATATGGTCAAACAAAATTAATGATTGAACAAATTATGCGTGATGTAGCATTTGCGGATGCAGGATGGAGCATTGCATTACTTCGT
The DNA here is from genome assembly GCF_040676495.1 of Bacillus sp. LBA3-1-1.1. Taxonomy (NCBI): domain Bacteria; kingdom Bacillati; phylum Bacillota; class Bacilli; order Caryophanales; family Bacillaceae; genus Bacillus; species Bacillus sp. LBA3-1-1.1. The sequence continues at coordinate 229,142 of NZ_JBEGIB010000024.1, read as the reverse complement.
TACTTCAACCCATTTGGCGCGCATGAAAGTGGGCGTATTGGAGAAGATCCAAATGGAATTCCAAATAATTTAATGCCATATGTAACACAAGTAGCGGTAGGGAAGTTAAAGGAATTAAGTGTATTTGGAAATGACTACCCAACAAAAGATGGCACGGGTGTCCGTGATTATATTCATGTTGTAGACTTAGCAAATGGCCATGTGAAGGCGCTTGAAAAGGTACTTGGCACTACTGGGATAGATGCATACAATCTCGGTACAGGTACTGGTTATAGTGTATTAGAAATGGTTGAAGCATTTGAAAAAGTTTCAGGCAAGGAAGTTCCTTATAAAATTACGGAACGTCGTCCAGGTGATGTTGCAGTATGTTTTGCAGATGCATCAAAAGCGAAGCGTGAATTAGGATGGGAAGCACTACGCGGGTTAGAAGAGATGTGTGCAGACTCTTGGAGATGGCAATCAAATAACAAAAATGGCTATCTAGAAGTTTAATAAACAGATAAAAAATGACCTTTTTGCGGGAGCAAAAGGTCATTTTTATTTATTTCCATTAAGTTTATTAGCAAATTTAGTAAAGAAAGTTCGTCGTTTTATAGGAGCGTTTGACTGACAAAATGTATTATCCTATTAATTTTTTATAGAAATAAAAAACGTAATATTGAAAAGAATTCCAATACTTGTATCATGGTCAGAGTACGTTTATAATCAAGGAATCCTATTTAATGTTCTGATAGGGTTATTTATTATTGAAAGCGTTTTAAATTCCGACCCTTTTTAAGGTAGGAAGTCTGACTTATTTAGATTAAAAATTATGTATGTAGTTTTAAATAGGAAGAAAAATAATAAAGGATCACTTTATATTGTGGGGAGGTTAAAAGTGTGAAAGGGAAAGACTTTCACACGAATATATATGGGTTACGTAGGATTATTACTTTCAGGTGCAGCTTTATTTTTAAATAGTCTTGTTATATTGGGCAAAGTAGAGATGAAAAGCGCAGGTGTCTTTAATTTATTTGTAGGGGCATTACAAATTATTATACCGTTTTATTTAATTATGATTTCTGATCAAAGTAATTGGACGGTATATTCATATGCAGCTACCTTTTTATTTGGTTTAACTTATTTATATGTAGGCGTTACTTTTATTAAAGGAATGGATAGTAGTGGACTAGGCTGGTTCTGTATTTGGGTAGCAATTATTGCCCTATTCTATATGGTCGTTTCATTTGTTCAATTCCACGATGTTGTTAATGCGTTAACATGGTTTATGTGGGCATTACTTTGGTATTTATTCTTTGTGTTAAATGCGCAAAAAAAGAATATCAATCAATATCTTGGCAGAATTGCATTTGTACAATCATGGGTAACATTGACGTTGCCTTCACTCTTTTATTTTATGGGAGTATGGGGAGAAGGCTTCGTATATGAACTATGGGTTTATGTATCAGTAATTTCTATTTTATATTGCTGCTATTGTATTTTTAAATATCGAGTACGTTAAAGTATCGTATGTAAGAAAGCATGGAATCTTGATAATGATTCCATGCTTTTTGTTTATATGTAGGTTTATAATTAAGGTAGTATTTTACAAAATAGGGGATGATGAAAGTGAAAAAAGTGTTGGTTCTAGGGGGAACAAGGTTTTTTGGTAAGCAGTTAGTAGAAGCGCTTTTACAAGAGGGGCACGATATAACAATTGCAACACGAGGATTTACGGAGGATCCTTTTGGGGATACGGTAAAAAGAATTGTAGTAGATAGAGAAGACGAAAAGTTATTGGAAGAGCGCTTGGAAGGTAAATGCTATGATGTTGTATACGATAATTTATGCTATAGCTCGAATGCTGCGGAAGTTATATGTAAAGTATTACATGGTAGGGTGAAAAAATATGTTATGACATCCTCAATGGCGGTTTATGAGCCTACATTAAACTTGCAAGAAGAAGACTTTAATCCGTATACATATTCAATTACGTATGGAGATAGAGGGGACTTCACTTATGGTGAGGGGAAGAGATTGGCGGAAGCAGTGTTGTTTCAAAGAGCAACATTCCCTGTCGTTGCGGTACGATTTCCCGTCGTTATTGGAGAAAATGATTATACGAAGAGATTACAGTTTTACGTTGAAAATGTTGTGAAACAAGAACCTATTGTCGTGGATCGTTTAGAAGGGAAATTGTTGTTCATACATGAAAAAGAAGCTGGAGAGTTTTTAGCATGGTGCGGAATGGGAAACATAGAAGGACCAATTAATGCTTGTAGCAACGGGGTAGTTTCTACTGGAGAAGTTATTCATTTCATAGAAGAAAACACGGGAATAAAAGCACTTATTCAAGAAGTAGGAGATAATATAGCACCTTATAATGAAGTGACTAATTGTACGTTACATAATGGAAAGGCTCGTGAATTGGGATTTTCATTCCGAGAATTAAATGCAGAAATAAAAAATGTTTTACAGCATTACATAGATAGATTGAAGTAATTATAAATCCCCCGGTGGCAATCCGGGGGATTTAGGAGGATTTCAACAATACTGGTTTAACATTACCAAATTTACCTTACACGCATGATGAATGGCAGGCATCATCAATATATGGATCTAGTTCACCATAGCCTTATGAAAGATTGGGTAATTGAAAAAACATGCAATTACCGATTTTTCACCCAAAAAGTTGGTTGAGGTAAAAATAATTTCCTTAAGTCAAAAATACACTTGTTTTTTTCGGAAGTCAACAATAATTCTAGAAATCTTCTGACAAATATTACGATAAAAGTAACACTTCCACTTTCGTTTGTGACTCTTATCCTTTTTGCTTATACTGTAAAGTAGTAGCGTCTTGTTGAGATAGAGGGAGATTGTTTATGAGTAAAACGAAACAATTAATAGAGGAAGCAAGTAACTTTATTACTATTTGCTATAAGGAACTTAATAAAGAGCAATTAATAAAAGAGCGTATGGAAGAAATTTTAATAGAGATAGAAAAGACGGGCACGTATGAGCATACATTTGAAGAGCTTGTTCATGGATCACGGATGGCATGGCGTAATAGTAATAGATGCATTGGGAGATTGTTTTGGAGTAAGATGCACATATTAGATGCGCGTGAAGTAAATGATGAAGAAGGTGTATATAATGCATTAATTCATCATATTAAATACGCGACGAATGATGGGAAAGTTAAACCGACAATTACGATTTTTAAGCAATATCAAGGTGAAGAGAATAATATAAGACTTTATAATCATCAATTGATTCGATATGCAGGATACAAAACGGAAATGGGAGTAATCGGTGACTCTCACTCTGTCGCATTTACTGATTTATGCCAAGGTCTTGGGTGGCAAGGAGAAGGCACAAACTTTGACGTATTACCGCTTGTATTTTCTGTTGATGGAAAAGAGCCTGTATATAAAGAAATTCCTAAAAAAGAAGTGAAAGAGGTACCAATTGAACATCCAGAATACCCAATTTCATCACTAGAAGTAAAATGGTATGGGGTACCAATGATTTCAGATATGCGTTTAGAGATTGGCGGTATTTCTTATACAGCAGCCCCATTTAATGGGTGGTATATGGGGACTGAAATTGGCGCTCGTAATTTAGCGGATCATGACCGTTATAATTTGCTTCCAGCGGTTGCAGAGATGATGAATTTAGATACTTCTAGAAATAGTACGTTATGGAAAGACAAAGCGTTGATTGAGTTGAATATAGCTGTTTTACATTCTTTCAAAAAGCAAGGAATTAGCATTGTAGATCACCATACAGCAGCCCAGCAATTTCAGCAGTTTGAGAAGCAAGAAGTTGCTTGTGGACGGGTTGTAACTGGCAACTGGGTATGGTTAATTCCTCCATTATCACCTGCTACAACACATATTTATCATAAACCGTATCCGAATGAAATTTTGAAGCCGAATTTCTTTCATAAATAATATTTAGTATAGGGGTTTTTTCTGCAAAATATAATTTTTTTAATTACTGTTACGTAGCAAATGGAAGCCTTTACTATCGGTTATTTTTGGAAGGGGATTTTTGAACCAAGGAGTTCCTTATGTTATAATCAAATTTCTGTTTCGAAGACCTTATAGAAATATAAGGTCTTTTGTTTTGCTTTTTTATGTAATAGGAATAGAAATTTTCTTTTAAATAAGGGATTTAGCATATTTTTAGGGACAACATAAGTGTGTAGAAAATCGATTAATTATTATGCTTATATAATCATTGTGTTTTGGGTGTAAACGATAAAACATAATAAAGTTGTTTTTTTAGATTGCTGAGGAAGGAGGAAGTGTAAATGAGGATGAAGAGTCGAAAAACGGATTGGCCTGTATTTCTTATTAGTGGTGGCTCACTTTTATTATTTGTAATAGCAGTTTTTTTTAATAAAAGTTACGTAGAGAGAGTCATTAATAGCAGTTTTGCAGCTTCAATTAAATATTTTGGTGCCTTTTGGCAGGTTTTATTAATTGGTACATTTGTTGTGGCAATGTGTGTGGCGTTCTCGAAATATGGGAGAGTTAAACTTGGGGGGCTAGAAAAACCTGAGATTAGTACGACAAAATGGCTCGCTATTATTATGTCTACATTACTTGCCGGAGGTGGCGTTTTTTGGGCAGCAGCAGAGCCGATGTACCATTTGATGACGGTGCCACCAATACATGAAGGTATAACTGCTGGAACGAAAGAAGCGGTAATGCCTGCTTTAGCACAAAGTTATATGCACTGGGGTTTCCTGGCTTGGACGATTTTAGGTACAATTAGTGCGGTAGTTATGATGTACGGACATTATCATAAAGGTATGCCGTTAAAACCTCGAACGCTTTTATATCCTATTTTTGGAGAGAAATTGCGAAAGAGTTGGCTTGGAACAATGATCGATGTGTTTGCAATTATTGCGGTAGCTGCAGGGACAATTGGTCCAATTGGATTTTTAGGACTACAGGCAAGTTATGGATTACAAGCATTGTTTAACATTCCTGATGTGTTTACTACTCAATTAGCAATTATTGTTTGTGTAGTAGCTGTTTCTACTGTATCTGCGGTAACAGGAATTGATAAAGGGATTCAAATTATAAGTAATTTAAATGTTAGATTAGCAGTTTTATTAATGGTATTCGTATTACTGTTTGGACCAGGTGGATTTATTATCGATTCATTTGTTTCTTCGTTTGGATTTTATATAAATGAATTTATTCCAATGAGCACATATCGTGGGGATACAGGTTGGTTAGGATCGTGGACAATCTTTTTCTGGGGATGGTTTATTGGATATGGACCGATGATGGCAATTTTAGTGAGCCGAATTTCAAGAGGAAGAACAATCCGAGAAATCATCGTTGCAATTGGAATTATTGCACCTATTATTACAACGTTTTGGTTTACTATCCTAGGGGGATCAGGTGTGTTTTATGAGTTAATGAATCCTGGTTCTATCTCGAACGCATTAAGTGAATCTGGTATGCCAGCGGCTATGATTGCAATTACAGAGCAACTGCCACTCTCCAATATTATTGGACCTGCATTTCTTTTATTAACAATTTTATTTGTAGTGACAACAGGAGATTCAATGGCCTATTCGATTTCAATGGCAGTGACTGGAGATGGAGATCCTAGAATTAGCTTGCGAGTTTTTTGGTCTCTTATTATGGGCGCAGTTGCAGCAATTCTTTTATATATGGGTGAGGGAAGTATTAATGCACTACAATCCTTTATTGTAGTGACGGCTGTTCCTGTATCACTTCTATTATTCCCAATGCTATGGTTAGCTCCTAAAGTTGCAGGGGAATTAGCATTGAAACAAGGTATTGTAAAAGAGCAAGATAAAACTGCTTTCTTATTCCAGAAGGCTAGTAAATCAAAATAAATAATAAACAAAATGATTGTATGTTTTACTTTATAATAAAGCAGATTATTTTATATAAAAAGAGGAAGCATTTCATTTGAGATGCTTCCTCTTTACTATTTATCTAACTACTTTTCTTGAAGGGGCTAGTACTTTAACAATCATTTTGTACAGTTTCAATCTAGTCTAATACTTTATCTTTCGTCTCTGGGACACATAATAGCATCGTAACTAAACCGATTGGATAGATAATGAAGATAAGAGATAATGCGCTCATTAAATTACCGCCTGCAGCAAGTAATCCGATAATAACAGGTCCAAATCCAGCTAAACCACGTCCTGTACCGAAAATAAAGTTTTCTGCTGTAGAGCGAGCTTCAGCAGGATAGTTTTCAGCTAAAATTGCTCCGAATCCTCCCATCATTCCATTTGCAAAGAATCCAAGCAATGCACTTCCCCATAACAATAATATTGAGTCTGTGAATAAGAAGAAGTAAATGAGACAGTATATAGTACCACCGACATAATAGATTGTAAAAGTTTTACGGCGACCAATTTTATCGGCTAGAATACCAAAAGTTGCAATTCCGATTAGCATGCCGATCGTAGAGATGAACATCCAACCGCTCGCTTTTGCTAATGTGTAGTTATATTTATTCGCTAAAATAGTTGGCATCCATGTGAAGATTCCATAATATCCGAAGTTCTGGATGAATGACATAATAATAAGACCAATTGTTGTTATCGTTACTTTTTTATTTGCAAATAACTTTCGAAGTGGGAACTTTTTCATTTGCTTTAGCTGTTCTGCCTCAGTAGTTGTTAGATTACCTTCAGCTTCTTTTTGTAACAATTCTTTTTTGTATCGTTGTTTTTGTTCCCATATTTTCGGTTCACTTAAACTTTTGCGGACGTAAACAGCTAGTAGGGCTGGAATGAGTCCAAATAAGAAAACAGCTCTCCATCCGAAATGCGGGACGATAAATGCTGGAAGGAGTGAAGCGACTAGTACGCCAAATTGCCATCCAAGTGCAACAACGGATGTCGCCTTAGCGCGCATTTCTTTAGACCATGTTTCAGTTACGATGGCCATCCCAATACCGAATTCACCACCAACTCCCATTCCAACTAAAAAGCGAAGAATTAATAATTGCCAATAATCTGTTGCGAAATAAATAAGTGCTGTTGCGAGTGAAAATAGTAAGATTGTGAAGGCCATCGTACGGATACGCCCAAATAAATCAGCGATAAATCCAAATAAATAAGACCCGATTAGCATTCCTATTGTGGTGGCTAATGTTAAGTTTCCACCTTCAACAGGGCTTAAATGAAATTCTTTTAAAATGTAGACGAGTACGAAAGATAAGAGCAACATGTCTAAACCTTCTGCTGCATATCCTAGCGCAGAACCAAATAATGTTTTATATCTTTTCTCTTTCGTCTCCTCTGCTGTTGATTGTACATCAGTAGTGACGTTCATCATTACTCCTCCTTATTTTCTTCTACAGTCGCTATGGAAGAATAACAAAAGGCCTTCTCACCTGATATGATGAGAAGGCCAAAAAAGCATACGTATCCCTAAAAAAGACCATACGTATAGTATATCCCGACTTCCTTCTCAACCTCACGGGGTTGGGTTAAAGGACTGTATTATATTACTTTATTTTTAGCACTCTTCTGTTAGATTGTCAAATAAAGAGGGAATTGTTATGTGTAAAATATTTCAAAAGATATTTCATTCTTCTTGACGCACGCTTCATTATTTTCCCATAATAAAACTAACTCATATAAAAAGGAATGAATCACAGATGCTAAATTTAGTACTTATGATGATTGAACGTGTCGGACTTATTGTTATTTTAGGATTTTTACTTTCTCATATTAAAACGTTCAGGCGCCTTCTGCATAGGCAAGATGGGTATGTAGATAAGCTTAAGCTTATTTGTATTTTTTCAGTGTTTACAATTGTAAGCAATTACACGGGAATTGAAATTGCAGGGAATACAATTATGAATGAAAATTGGCTACAAGGTGTTTCGTCATCGAGTACAATTGCGAATACACGTATTATGGGTGTTGGAATTAGTGGATTGCTCGGTGGTCCTATCGTCGGAATTGGGGTAGGATCGATTGCTGGTATTCACCGTTATATGCTTGGCGGGACGACAGCGCTAAGTTGTGCAATCTCATCAATTTTAGCTGGCGTTATAACGGGTTATATTGGATACATTTTTAAAAAATATAATCGTACAATTACACCTAAATTTTCAGCGATTTTAAGTGTTTTTATCGTTTCTTTAGAAATGGTTATGATTCTATTAATTGTAGAGGATGGAATTAGTATTGTGAAAACAATTGCGATACCGATGATCCTTGTGAATAGTTTCGGGAGTTTTATTTTACTTTCTATGATACAAGCCATTTTACGTCAGGAAGAGAATGCAAAAGCTCTGCAAACACATAAAGTATTACGAATTGCCGATAAGACATTACCATATTTCCGCCAAGGCTTAACAGAAGAATCGTGTAAGCATGTGGCACAAATTATTCACCGCTTTACAGGAACAGATGCGGTATCCTTAACAGATACGGAGAAAATATTAGCTCATGTTGGATTAGCATCAGATCACCATATTCCTTCACATAGTTTAATAACTGGTTTATCGAAAGAAGTGTTGAACACAGGAAAAATAATGAAAGCGAAATCGCGTGAGGTTATTAATTGTCAACATGAAGGCTGCCCTTTGCAAGCGGCAGTTGTTATTCCATTAACTTCACATGGGAATACGATAGGAACATTAAAGCTTTATTTTAAAAACTCTAATCAATTAAGTCGTGTTGAAGAAGAGCTAGCGGAAGGGCTGGCGAAAATCTTCTCTACACAGCTTGAGTTAGGTGAAGCTGAGTTACAAAGTAAGTTATTGCAAGATGCTGAGATAAAAGCGCTGCAAGCGCAAATCAATCCGCATTTTTTATTTAATGCAATTAATACAGTATCAGCTCTATGCCGAACGGATGTAGAGAAAGCGAGAAAATTATTATTGCAGCTTAGCGTTTATTTTCGCTGTAATTTGCAAGGGGCACGCCAATTACTTATTCCAGTAGAACAAGAGTTGAATCATGTACATGCATATTTATCGTTAGAACAAGCGAGATTTCCGAACAAGTATGAAGTGAAGATGTACATTGAAGAAGCACTAAAGGTAACTTTAGTTCCACCATTTGTGCTTCAGCTATTAGTTGAAAATGCACTACGCCATGCTTTTCCGAAAAAGCAGCCAGTGTGCCAGGTTGAGGTACATGTGTTTGAAAAGGAGGGGATGGTTCACTTTGAAGTGAAGGATAATGGACAAGGGATTGAGAGTGAACGTCTAGAGCAATTAGGAAAAATGGTAGTTCCATCAAAGAAAGGGACTGGAACAGCTTTATATAATATTAATGAGCGACTTATCGGGTTATTTGGGAAAGAGACAATGCTTCAAATTGAAAGTGAATTAGAGCAAGGGACAAAGATCCTCTTTGTAATCCCGAAAAAAGTAGGGGAGGAACAACGGAGTGTTAAAAGTATTAGTAGTTGATGATGAAATGTTAGCGCGCGATGAATTGAAATATTTATTAGAGCAAACGAAAGAAGTAGAGATAATAGGTGAGGCGGATTGTGTAGAGGATGCATTAGAAGAATTAATGAAAAACAAACCAGATATTGTTTTTCTAGATATTCAATTATCTGATGATAACGGATTTGAAATCGCAAATATATTAAAGAAGATGAAAAATCCCCCTGCAATTGTATTTGCTACTGCATACGATCAATACGCGCTGCAAGCGTTTGAGGTAGATGCGTTAGATTACATTTTAAAGCCATTTGATGAAGAACGCATCGTACAGACATTAAAGAAATATAAAAAACAAAAGCAAATAAAATTAGAAACAAAGCAAGATGTAAAGAGTGTAGATGTAACGACCGAGATGCATAAATTAGCATTACCAATTGAGGAATCAATTGTACTTATTAATATTGAAGATATTGTTTATGTAGGGCTTGTAGATGGGAAAGTAGCTGTAAAAACAATGAAAGAAACATATGTAACACATGATACACTTGTGATTTTGGAAAAGAAATTACCACAAACCATTTTTATGCGTGTTCACCGTAGTTTTATTACTAATATTAATCATATTTCTGAGATACAGCCGTGGTTTAATTCCACTTATAACTTAATTATGAAAGAGGGGTCTAAAGTCCCAGTTAGTCGTACATATGCAAAAGAACTCAAAAAGCTGCTTCGTATTTAAGAAGCAGCTTTTTGTATTTCATCTTCCTATATTTGTAACTAATTTTGTATATTTGACGTTCTGTTATGTAAACGCTTACAGTTTTGTTTGTATCTTATACAATAAAGGTACCAAATCGAAAGAGGTGGCCAAAATGAGTACGAAAAAAGTATATAGTTTCTTATCACAAGCATTCATATTTTCAGCTATTATGTTAGTTTCTAATATTATTGCAACACATTTACCAATTCCGATGCCTTCATCGGTAATCGGGTTAGTTGTTTTATTTAGCCTATTATGTTTAAAAGTTATTAAATTGGAACAAGTTGAATCACTCGGAACAGCTTTAACAGGTATTATCGGATTTCTTTTCGTCCCATCAGGTATTTCAGTTATTAATTCTCTCGGTGTAATGAGCCAATATTTCGTACAAATCTTAACTGTAATCGTTGTTGCAACAATTATTTTACTCGCTGTAACAGGATTATTTGCACAATTTATTTTAGGAAAAGACGACAAAGAAATAGAAGATACGAAAGAGTTGAAAGTAGTAAATAAAGGAAGAAAACACGGAAAAGTTGCGTAACCAATTTAGTATATATTGTTAGGAGGGAATGAACATGGCAAGCACAATGACTCCATATTTCGGAATCGTCGTTTCATTAATAGCATACGGAATCGGAACATTATTATTTAAGCATTCAAAAGGATTCTTCTTATTCACACCATTATTCGTAGCGATGGTATTAGGGATTGTCTTTCTAAAAGTAGGTAACTTTACTTTTGAAGAATATAATACTGGCGGAAAAATGATTAGCTTTTTCTTAGAACCAGCAACAATCGCGTTTGCAATTCCATTATATAAACAAGTTGATAAGTTAAAAAAATATTGGTGGCAAATTTTATCGGCTATCGTGGTTGGATCTATTTGTTCAGTTGTTGTCGTGTTCATTGTCGCAAAAGCAATTGGTTTAGATACAGCTGTTATGAACTCAATGTTGCCGCAGGCAGCAACAACAGCAATTGCATTACCAATATCTGAAAGTATAGGTGGTATTCCAGCAATTACATCATTTGCAGTTATTTTTAACGCAGTTATTGTATATGCATTAGGAGCTTTATTCTTAAAAACGTTTAGAGTTAAACATCCGATTGCTAAAGGTTTAGCGCTTGGAACAGCAGGGCATGCGTTAGGGATTGCAGTAGGTATCGAAATGGGTGAAGTAGAAGCAGCTATGGCAAGTATTGCCGTGACAGTAGTTGGTGTTGTAACAGTAGTTGTCATTCCGATGTTTATGCCATTCATTGGGTAATATAACTTACTTAAAAAATTATAAAAGCAAGCTATTTGTAGGACAGATTTCTACTGATAGCTTGCTTTTTATGTTACAGTAGTGGTAAGACCTATTGAAGAATAAAAGTTTCTTTAAATCTTCATTAATACTGTGCATAATGCGTTTTGAAATAGGTCATTGTATTGTAAAATAAGAAGTAACATAATATATAGCACAATTAACGGGTGGTTAGGCTGGAAGATAAATTGCTCGCAATGGCTTTAATATTAAAGGATAATTATAAGTAGAGAATAGAGAGAGATTTACTTGTTAATGTTTTACTTTATAGGACAGGAGAGAGTACTCGTCGATTATGCAAATAAAAAACCTGTTTCAAAGCAAAGGATTTCAGAGGTTAATCGTATTAGTATTACTTGCTCTCATATTGTATGGGATGCAAAGTATGTTAAATTTAATTTTAATTACGTTTATGTTGACGTATTTAATGGATCGATTCCAAAAGTTTATTTCTCGTAAATTAGATCATTTCATGCCAATTAATCGAAAAATTATTATAGCGCTTTTATATGTAATGTTAGTGGCGGGAATTGCCATTACGCTATTTAAATATTTACCGGTATTAACAATACAAATTTCACAATTGATTTATCAATTTAATGTATTTTTAAGAAATCCACCTGATAGTGAATTAATTAAGTATGCAGTTAATGCTGTTAATCATATGGAGCTTTCTAAATATGTGGGGCAAGGCGTAGACATTTTGTATAAATCTATTACGAATGTTGGGAAATTTGGCCTTCAAGTTTTACTTTCTGTAATTTTAAGCTTATTTTTCTTACTTGAAAAAGCTCGTATCGTTGCTTTTACTTCGAAATTTAAAGAAAGTCGACTTGCAATTTTCTATAACGAAATAGAGTATTTCGGAAAGAAATTTGCACGTTCATTCGGAAAAGTAATCGAAGCACAATTTTTAATCGCAATTGTTAACTGTGTTTTATCTGTTATCGCATTATGGATATTAGGATTCCCGCAATTACTAGGTTTAGCGTTAATGATTTTCTTGCTTGGTTTAATTCCAGTCGCAGGCGTTATCATTTCGTTATTCCCACTTTGTATGATTGCTTACAATATCGGCGGTATTATGTACGTTGTTTATATCTTAGTTATCGTAACAGTGATTCACGCGCTTGAAAGTTACGTATTAAATCCGAAGTTTATGTCGCAAAAAACAAACTTACCGATTTTCTATACATTTATGGTATTAATCTTCTCAGAACACTTCTTAGGTGTATGGGGATTAATTATCGGTATTCCAATCTTCATTTTCTTATTAGATGTCTTAGATGTGACAAGTGATGAAAGTGAGAAAGATATTTCTAAAAAATAAAGTAAAGAAAAAGCATCGATATTCGATGCTTTTTCTTTTATAACATCATGTTCCTTATGCCATACTGTAAGAAGAACATAGAATAGGGGTGAAAGAATGGCTGTAAATGAAAAGGTAGAGTTAGCTACATTTGCTGGAGGATGCTTCTGGTGTATGGTTTCGCCATTTGAAGAAATGGAAGGGATTATAAAGGTTGTTTCTGGTTATACAGGTGGTCATAAAGAGGATCCAACGTATAAAGAAGTATGTTCGGAAACGACAGGACATTATGAGGCAGTACAAATTACATTTGATGCAAATAAAATGCCGTATGAAGAGTTATTAAATATATATTGGAGACAAATTGATCCGACTGATATCGGTGGACAATTCCACGATCGTGGACAGTCTTACGAAACGGTGATTTTTTATCATAATGAAGAACAACATAAAAAAGCAGAGATTTCAAAAGAAGAGCTTGCAAAGAGCGGACGCTTTTCAAAGCCGATTGCGACAAAAATATTACCAGCTATTACGTTTTATCCTGCTGAAGAATATCACCAAGGATATCATAAGAAAAACACATTCCGTTATGAGTTATATCGTAAGGGTTCAGGGCGAGATGCTTTTATTAAACAACATTGGCCAAAAAATAATGCTCATTTAAAAGAAAAACTAAATGAGATGCAATTTTATGTAACACAGGAAAATGGAACTGAGCCACCCTTTCAAAATGAATATTGGAATCATAAAGAAGAAGGACTTTATGTAGATATCGTCTCAGGTGAACCGCTATTTACTTCTTTAGATAAATTTGATAGTGGATGTGGATGGCCTAGTTTTACAAAGCCAGTTATGTCAGCTAGTGTGAAAGAAAAAATGGATGTTAGTCATAATATGACGCGTACGGAAGTGAGAAGTAAAGAAGGAGATTCACATCTTGGGCATGTATTTCCAGACGGTCCAGGACCAAATGGTCTTCGTTACTGTATTAATTCAGCGGCGCTACGCTTTATTCAAAAAGAAGAGTTAGAAAAAGAAGGATATGGTGATTTTCTAATCCTTTTCGGAAATAAAAAATAACCTCGCAGTTAGCGAGGTTATTTTTTTATTTTACTTTTTTCTTTTTAAATTTGCTTAGTGCTTCATAAACGATTGGAACAATAAGAAGTGTTAATAACGTTGAACTTGTTAATCCACCAATTACTGTTACACCAAGTCCTTTAGAAATTAAGCCGCTACCTTCAAATCCTAATGCAAGCGGGATAAGAGCCCCGATTGTTGCAATTGCAGTCATTAAAATAGGGCGAAGGCGTGTAGCACCCGCTTCTAATAAAGCTTCACGCGTTGATAGACCTTCATTTTCCTTATGAATAACGCGGTCGATAAGTACGATAGCGTTTGTTACAACGATACCGATTAACATAAGCGCACCAATCATTGCAGAGACACTTAACGTTTCACCAGAGATTAATAAGGCAACAAGAGCTCCGATAATTGTAAATGGTAGCGAGAATAAAATTGCGAATGGCGCAAGAGCACCGCCAAATGTAACGACAAGAACGAAGTATACAATGGCAATCGCAGCTAACATCGCTAAGCCAAGTTGCTTGAATGATTCTTCAATATCTTTTGAAACGCCGCCCATAGAAACATCTACGCCAGAAGGAAGATCCATTTTATCTACTTCTTTTTGAACAGAGGCAGATGCTTTTGAAACGTCATCAGATGTTAATTTCGCACTTACTTCTGCATAAACACGACCGTCGCGGTGTTTCACTGTATTCGAAGTTTCCCCTTCTTTTACAGTCATCACATCTTTCACAGCCACTTCATTACCAAGTGGTGTTGTAAGTTTTCGGTTTGTTAAGTCATCGATTGTTTCATAATTTTGTTTTTCAGCTTCTACATATACATTGACATCTTTACCGTCTTTTTTAATTGTTGTCAGAACAGGGCGATCATGTTGATTAGAAAGTCCCATTCCAATTTGCGCAGCCGTTAGACCCATTTTACTTAGTTTTTCCTGGTCTGCGACTAAAGTGTATTCTGCATATGTTTTTGCAATACTAGAGTCTACATCTTTTAAGTCTTTATTTTTCTTCATGATATTTTGAATATCTTTTACGACAGGTTTAATGTCTTCCGAGTTATCTCCGTAAACGTATAGTTTAATTTCATTACTACCGCCACTCGCTCCGAAATCTTGGTTTTTCCATTCACCTTTTCCAGACATCTTTTGTAAATCTTTTACGACTTGTTCTTTCTCTTTTTCGAAGTTTTTCGTGTCGTTATCATATTGTACGAAGAACATTGCTTGATTTGATTGACCAGGACTCATTGGGTTTTCGCCACCTAATGAGAACTGAATTGTTTTCACGTCTTTATTATCTTGGAAGTGCTTCTCAGCTTTCGTTGCAATTTTTTCAACGTCTTCTAACGTTTGCCCTGGTTCAGGATTGTACGTTGTAATGATCATTTTTTCTTCTTCAGATGGTAAGAAACTTACACCGATAATCGGCACAAGTGCAAGGCTACCTACTAATAGAAGGACAGCAATACTTGATGTGATGATTTTATGATTTAAAGCCCATTCAAGTATACGTTTATAACCGTTTGCTAATTTACTTGGTTTTTCTTCGTGATGTACTTCTTTTTCCCTCATGCTCTCTTTTTTAAATAAAGAGTGAGCTAGCATCGGTACGATTGTAACTGCTACTAGTAACGATGCTAATAATGCGAAGACGATAGTTAAGGCGAATGGTAAGAACATTTCACCAATCATACCTTTTACTAGTCCAAGCGGTAAGAATACAGCAATTGTTACAATGGTAGAAGACATAATTGGGATAAACATTTCTTTCGTAGCTTCACGAATTAAATCTTTCCCGCGCAGTTTCTCTTCTGATAACGACATACGTCGGTAAATATTTTCAATAACAACAATGGAATCATCGACGACGCGTCCGATAGCGACTGTCATTGCTCCGAGTGTCATAATGTTAAGCGTAATATCCATTTGTTTTATGACTAATACAGCAATCAATAAAGAAAGTGGGATGGAAACGACAGAGATTAATGTTGTTCGGATATTTCGTAAGAACAGCATAATAATAACAATCGCAAAGATAGCACCAAAAATGGCTTTGCTCAGCATTGTTTCTACTGATTTCTCAATCGGTGCACCTTGGTCGAATGTTGAAATAATCTCTAAGTCTTTATATTTTTTCTCAAGGTCTGTTACTTTATCTTTCACTGCATTTACAACATCAACTGTATTCGCGTCAGCAGCTTTCACAATTTGAATTCCAATGGCTTCTTTTCCATTTGTTCGAGAAATAGATTCTGCTTTTCCGACTTCTTTAATGTCAGCAATTTCGTCTAATGTAACTGTCGGAATTCCGTTCATAGCGGCTGGATTCATTTGCGGCGTTTGTGCACCGGCTCCAGCATTTTGATTACCTTGAGCGCTAGGTGCTGAAGGTACAGCTGGGATTTTTAGCTCTTTTAATGCTTTAATTGTTGTAATATTTCCATCTACAATAACTGATTTTTCCGTGTCTTTAAATGTATATAAGCCAAGTGGTAAAGATACATCCGATCCTTTAATCACATTTTTTACAGTATCTTCACTTAAACCTAATTCTTTCATCTTATCTTTCTTGAAAACAAGTTGTACTTCATCTACTTGTTGACCTGAAATTTGAACAGATGCAACACCATCAAGTCCTTTTAATCCTGGAACAACATTTTTTTCTACATTTTCTGTTAACGTAGCTAAAGATTCATTTTTACTTGCTACACTTAACGAAATAACAGGAAAAGCATTAAAGTTTACTCGTGAAACTTTCGGATCTTTTACGCCTTCAGGAAGTTTCACATTCGCGAGAGATTCTTTAATTTCTGTTTCGGCCTTTTCCATATTTTTATCAAAATCATACTCTACTTGAATAGAAGATGCGTTTTGAAAAGATGATGAACTAACAACGTTTACACCGCTTAAATTTTGCAGTTGCTCTTCCATCGGTTTTGAAACTTTGTCAGCTACTTCTTCTGGTGTAGCACCAGGATAAACCGTAGTTACTGTTACAACAGGTGTTGTAATATCAGGAATTGTTTCCAGCTTCATATTGAGTCCAGAATAAATCCCAGCAATCGTAACAATAATGGTTAGTAGCCAAACCGCGAACTTGTTTTTTAACGAAAAATTGATGATTTTGTTCATGTTTGCGCTCCCTTTTTATTTTATTGACCAACTGGTCAGTCTAATACATAATATAACTGACTGATTGGTCAGTCGTCAATGAAAAGAGATGGTATAATAAAGTGAAACTATAACCAGAGGGCTTTTACGGTCACCTAAAATTCTTTGCTTCCACAGAATTTTGAAGTGGTTGTCTCACCGTCCATAAATAGCGGGATAAAATTGAATTTATAATATGATGCGAGATTAAATTTAGGAGAGAAGATATGAAAGAAAAAGAGCGTTTAATTATAGAATCGGCTATGAAGTTATTTGCGACTAAGGGTGTGAATGCAACGCCAGTACAGGAAATTGTCACAGCTTGTGGTATATCAAAAGGGGCTTTTTATTTATATTTTAAATCGAAAGATGAGTTGTTATTAGCGACACTTCGATATTATTATGACAAAATCCAAAAGAAAATGCTGGATATTGATAGAGAATCTTTATTGCCACGTGAAAAATTTGAAAAACAATTGTGTTGCCAGTTTACTGATGTACGGAAGCATAAGGAATTTATTATTATGCACGCGAGAGAAAATGCTATTCCATTTAATAAAGAAGTAGAAGAATTTATGATGCGGATGAAATTAGAGTCTCATGCATTTTATCAAAATAGCTTACTGTCCATTTATGGTGAGAAGGTTATTCCATATTTGCTAGATTTAGTAATTATGGTAGAAGGGATATGCCGTGGGTATTTAGAATTAATTATTTTAAATGCGCCAGAAGTTGATTTGTCCTATGTCTCAGCTTTTATTTTAAATAGGATAGACAATTTAGTAGAAGGGCTTCTAGAATCTTCGGAGGAACCTGTTTTAAATGAAGAAAAGATTGGGGAGCTTTTTTGTAGCTCAGAGCTTATTAAAGAACAGGTGAAAGAGCACTTTTTAAATGAAATTATTATATTAAAACGAGCATTAGCAGACCAACTGGAAAATGATGAGGTTTTAGTCACTTTAGATGTTTTAGAATCAGAAATGAGAGTTCAAAATCCTAGGATTCCAGTGATTCGAGGGATGTTAGCGAATTTGGAAGCATATAATGATTTGAAGGATTTTAGAGTAAGGTTAGCTCGATATTATAATATCGAGTTGAAATAATGAAATGTTAGTTGAATCTTTTCCTCGTACTGGCCTGAAGCTAGTGAAAGTTCCATTATTATAAAAAAATCCGTTCCTAAGTACTTTCTAGGAACGGATTTTATTTTACAATTATAATGAAATAATTTAAGGCTTAATTATTTTGTTCTGCCCACTCTTCAACATTCCAAGTTTTTGTGATCCAGCCTTCATAAAATTCTGGTTCGTGACATACAAGAAGGATTGTCCCTTTATATGCTTTCAGAGCTTTTTGAAGTTCTTCCTTTGCTGTAACATCAAGATGGTTTGTTGGCTCATCGAATAGGATCCAGTTACTTTCTTCACCCATTAGCTTACATAAACGAACTTTTGCTTGTTCGCCACCACTTAATTGATTTAGCGGGCGAGAGATATGCTCATTTTTTAATCCGCATTTCGCTAACATTGCACGAATTTGATGTTGGTCCATGCTAGGGAATGTGTTCCAAACATCATCAATTGGTGTTATATTATCTGCTTTTACTTCTTGCTCAAAGTATGCAGGCTCTAAGAAGTCACCAAGACTCGTTTTACCGCTTAAAGGTTTAATTTTTCCTAAAATTGTTTTTAGTAATGTTGATTTACCGACACCATTACATCCAACAATGGCAATTTTTTCACCGCGTTCAATTGTCATTGTTAGTTTTGGTAGTAATGGGTGTGTATATCCGATTTCTACATTTTCACCTTCAAAGACGAAACGGCTACTTGCACGACATTCTTTAAATGAGAATTCGGGCTTAATTGCTGTTTCAGGACGATCAATACGCTCCATGCGATCAAGTTGTTTTTGACGACTCTTTGCACGACCTGTCGTTGAATAACGAGCCTTGTTCTTCGCAATAAAGTCTTCTTGCTTTTTAATAAACTCTTTCTGTTTTTCATAAGCATTTATATGTTGATTTTTATTAATTTCTGCTAGTTCTAGGAATTTTTCATATGTCGCTGTATAACGCGTCATTTTTGTAAATTCTAGATGGAAAATAACATCGACACATTTATTCATAAATTCCGTATCATGGGAAATTAATAGGAATGCATGTGGGTATTCCTTTAAATAAGTTGTTAACCAATGAATATGTTCAACATCTAAATAGTTAGTAGGCTCATCTAATAGTAATACTTCTGGTTGTTCAAGTAATAATTTTGCTAGTAATACCTTTGTACGTTGCCCACCACTTAATGCAGCAACATCACGGTCTAAACCGATTGCATCAATTCCAAGACCACGTGCCGCTTCTTCAATTTTAATATCTAATAAATAGAAACCACCTGCTTCGAGGGCATCTTGTATTTCCGCCATCTCTTCAAGAAGTTCCTCTAATTCTTCTGGTGTTGCAGTTCCCATTTTTTCTGCAACTTCATTTAAAGCTTTTTCTTTTTCAAATAAAGGTAAAAATGCGTCAGCTAATACATCACGAATTGTGCGACCAGGTGTTAAAATTGTATGCTGGTCTAAGTAACTGTAATTTGTACCAGGTGTCCATTCTACACGGCCCTCATCATGGATAAGTTGCCCAGTAATAATATTCATAAATGTTGATTTACCTACACCGTTTGCACCGACTAATCCAACATGTTCTCCTGCTAGTAAACGCATGGATACATCTTTAAATAATGTTCGATCACCAAATGTGTGTCCTAATTTTTCGACTGTTAATAAGCTCATAGTGTCCCCCGTCCATTTCAAAATAGTGTCTTGAATCATGATACTAAATTCTTGAGTATAATGCTATCCTTTCAAAATGTATATTTTTTCAAGATTAACATTGCATTGTTTCTGGGAAAATATAGAGTGTAATTGAAAGGTGTTTAATTATATTGTGAGATATGAAAAATATCGTCGAGAAGAGCTGGTGCTATGAAGGATCAAAAGAAACTATTTTATATGTCGAGGGTAATAAAAAAGCCAAGTTCTTTTTCATAAAGATGAAAAAGAACTTGGCCTTTATGCTATTTTCTTACCTAGCTTTTTATTTATAAATCCTAAAATCAACCCGCGTATTTGAGGGTCAATGGCAAGACCGATAATACCGTACAATATACCAGTAAGTGTTAAAGCTATTAGTGGCGGTAAGTTAATTAATGCTGTGCGGTATATTGCGTAACTGATTATAAACGCTAGTGCATTGAATATTATTCCTTTGAATAGTAATGAAAAACCTTTACGAACGAATAAAGTAAATCCGATTAATAATGTAATCTCGGTAATGATCGCAGCTGCCGCAGCTCCCATCATTCCAAATTGGCTGCCTAATGCGATGTAACTTATGATAGCGACAGCTAATCCAATTCCCATCGTTGTCGCACGCTTCCACTGTTGACCAATAGTTGTTAAATTATCAGCAAGTGGATAGTTGATAGATTGTAAAATAACCATAAAGGCTAAGATTGCAAGAGCATCACCAGCTGGTGCATATTCTTCGCCTAATAAAGTAACAATCCAAAAACTTGGATCGGCGATAAATGGAATCGAGATTCCCATCCCTAAGAAAGACATAAGTTTTAATTCGAACTGAGATAGTTTTCTATGTTCATCAATATTATTTTCATTTCCAAATGCAAATAACTTTGGATAAAAGGCCGCTGCAATTACACCAGGTATTTGATAAAGTACAGCAGGTATTTTCGATGCAGCTCCAAAGAATCCAACTTGCTCATTCACTGAAACTTTTTCTAATATAATGGGACCTAACTGCGGTAAAAGCATAATGATAACGCCATTGATTGTGAAAATAAGTAATTGATCTAAGATGCCCTTATCCCAGCCCTTATGAATTGTTGTATAGCGGATTGTCATTATAAAGGCAATGACCCCTGTTACAAGGCTAGATATTCCGTACATGGCAGCGACCATCATAAGTGACCATTTAAATGACATCCCTAGCAGAAGAGCGGCTGCGGCTGTCACACCTTGTAGTACAGAAATAATCGCTGTAAATTGCATACGCTCTGTTACTTGGAAATAAGCCATCCCAACACCTTGTAAAGTGGCTCCAAACATGGTTGGTAGTACGACCCAATATACCATGGCACGTAAGTAAGCATCAGTGTAGAAGAACTGAGCGAAAATAGCGAAGAGCACAGAAATTACGATAGCTAATACTAAACGAATACGTAAATAACTACTTATTAATACGCTAATGTTAGCGTCGCTTCTCGTTCCTTCACGCATAAACGTATGTGTCAAACCTGCATCTGTAAAATAACAAATGACAGCGGAAACTGCTAATGCAACTGTAAACATCCCATACTCATTTGGTGAAACATATCTTGCAAAGAGAATGGTAGCAATAGCTAGTACAAATCGAACGGTGATATTTCCTACAAAGAGGTAGGAGGCGTTTTTAAGGATTTTATTTGTTTTCATGGAAAAAGACCTTTCTATTCTTCAGGACGCGCTTCGTCCTATTTGTAAATTTGATTTGTTTACGGAAAGAATGTTTAGAAGCGTATTTTTTATTTAAGAAAACATAAACTTGATTCGCACAAACCAAAGCATCGCGTATAACTTCTTGCTTCGTTTTCCATTTTTTGAATAAATCTTGCGGCAATATTTATTTATATCGCTTTTGATTAGTTGGACTTGTGATTTATCTAATTTAGAGCTGCCCTTAATGTATATACAAGCGTTATTAATGACTGTATATGGGAATAGGTAGGTTTCAAGAATTTCAAGAAGATCTGTAGAATCATTCACGATTAAGTCTTTTGATTTATTGTGAACCCAATCCTTCATTCGATTAAATACTTCTAATTCTTTTGCTGTTTTTAATTCATAATCTTTATACTTTGAAGAAAGATTTCCTTCTGATAAGATTCGATAATACGTTAAATATTCATCTACATAGCATACGTTTGCTACACTCATTAATTTAAATAGAAATTCTAAATCTTCTCCCCAGCTACATCCTGGTGTGAAACGAATATTATGATCCATCACGATAGATCTTTTGAAAATCCAAGTACTCGTTTGCGCAACAACTTGATGCGTTAAGAAAGCTTTCGTCATATCACCTTTAATAAAGTTTGTCGTGTGCTCAACTTTTTCACCAGTTTCTTCATAAAAGTTCATATAGCCACAATAACAAGCATTCATGTTGTTTTTATGCATGCTTTCAACTTGTTTTTCGATTTTTGTTGGATGCCATAAATCATCGCTATCAAGAAAAGCAACATATTCTCCGCTAGCATTTTCAATTCCAGTATTACGAGCAACAGAAACACCTTGATTTTCTTGAGGGATGTATTTTATTTGTCCTGGATATTTTTTCTCAAGATTTTTTACGATAGAAGCTGATTGGTCTTTACTTCCATCATCTACAATGACAATTTCAATATTTTTATATGTTTGATCTAGTATCGATTGCATCGTCTCTTCAATATATTTCTCTGCATTGTATAAAGGAATAACAACTGAGACGAGTTGGTTTTGTTCCATCATAGAATTTTAACTCCTCAAATTTTTATTATATAAATCTTTTTGTAAAAAGAAGGTTATAAGAACATCTGTATAAGTTTACCGCATATAAAGTTTGTAAATCAACTTTATGTATATAATAATTATTATTAAAAATATAGAAGTCCTACATGGAATTTGGTTATAATGAAAAGATGTATGCGTATATTTTCGTTTAAAACGCAAATGTTTTGTAATAAAAGGGAGGAAACTTTAGAATATTACAAAAGTATATTCGAAGACCTGAGTTAATAATATTGGGCATAATTCTGGTTATTGGCTTGATATTTCGGTTAATGACTTTAAAAACATACGGTAGTGATTTAACACTTGGTAGTGATGATTTAATGTATCAAAAAAATGCTGTCAATTTTTTAGAAACGGGTATGTTGACGTATCATGATCCGACAAAACCAACTGTTCATATTATGCCTGGACAAGTATTTTTATTAGCAGGCATATTCGCCATATTTGGACACGGAAGCCTTGGTGTTTTATGTGCAAAATTAGTTATGATAACTTTTGGTGTCTTAAGTATTTATATGACTTATAAGATTGGTACATATATTTTAAATCCAGCAGTAGGATTAATTGCTGCATTGTTATTAGCATTATACCCTCCTGAAGTGGTAGTAGAGAACTTGACGTTGACAGAAAGTCCGTATCTATTCCTATCATTAGGGCTATTGTATTGGAGTTTGAAATTAGCAGATACGCATTCAATGAAAGATTTTTATATTATTTTATTATTCTACTTTGTTGCACTATATTTCAGGGTACAAATCGCTTTATATCCAATTCTATTATTTGTATATCTTGTAGCAAAACGATATCCATTCCGCCTAATGATAAAGCAAGCTTGTATTAGTGTATTAGTGTATTAGTGTTACTTGTTGTGCTTGGTCCTTGGTGGGCACGTAATTATGTTCAATTTCACAAGTTTATCCCGCTTACAGCAGGTTCAGGTAATCCGTTGCTACTGGGCACATATCAAGGTGAAGGTTATCCACCTGGAAAAAGCATGGAAGAAATTGATGCGGAAATTCTCGCGAAATATCCGGGTATAGAAGCGCATGAATTAATGGCGAAGCAACAAGAAGTAGCGATGGACCGTATTAAGGAATGGTGGCATACAGATAAAAAATCAATGCTGAAAAGTTATTTGATTTTAAAGCCACAAATTTTCTGGGAAAAAGCATATTATTATCCAGCCACTCCAATTAGTATTTTTGATATATCTGCGGAAGACATGAAGAAAATTTATGACCCAATTAAAACAGGCTTCATAATTTGCTCTATCCTAGCATTTGCATTCTGTTGGAGAAGATGGAGAGAGTATTCATTCTTATGGATAAATATTTTATTCCAGACTTTTTTCAATAGTTTATACTTTGCGTATGATCGCTATGCGCTCCCATTGATGCCAATGCTATTTATAATGATAGGTGTAGGTATTGTCGCAACTGTTATGAGGGTTAGCAGACCATTTCTAAAGTAGGTAAATAATTTCATTAAAACTATCAAAAAATTATATTTAAATGGTATATAAAAATGACCTACTTTCTAAAATAGAAAGTAGGTCATTTTTAATTATGCATCATGTAAAGAATCATTTTGTTCTTTATTATTTAATTTTTGTTTTAGCAGCGCATAATCTTGTGTCAATGTTACAAGTTGGTGATGCTGTTTAGAAACCTTACGAGTTAAATCAAAAATTAAAATAAAGCAGAATAAAAGTCCGAACAGGAATAAAACAGATGGTGGGTATTCTACGTGTAATAGTTTCCCAATCCAATTTATAATCTTATCTGTAGAGCTTAAAATCGCCATTGCGATACAAACAAAAATCCAAAGGATGGAATATTTTGTTTCTAAAGTTCCTTTACGTATCGAGTTAATAATCAGGAAAAATAATAATAGGATAAAGATAAATGAAAAGGTAATTATAGGCATGGATTATCAACCTTTCACAATTTTTTGCATCAATATAGCTAAACTTACTTTAATCATGTAATATGCAGATTTCAATGGTGTAATAGACGATTGTCCACCTTGTCTTTCTTGCATATTAACTGATATTTCATTAATGCGAAGATTTTTCTTTTTTAAGTGGATAAGTACTTCTGGTTCTGGATAATCTTTTGGATAATTGTGTGCGAAAATCTGAATTACTTCGCGATTAATAGCACGGTATCCAGATGTTGGATCCATAAATGTTTGTTTCGTTAGTAATTTTAATAAGGCAGTAAAGTAAAATATTCCAATTCGTCTTGAAAGACTTCCCTTGTATGCAGTTTTTTCCGTAAATCGAGACCCTAGCACCATATCGCATTGATTTTCAGCAATAGGTTGGATGATTTTGTATAAATCATCTGGGTTATGTTGTCCATCGGCATCAAATTGAATAGCGATATCATAGTTATTCTCATAAGCATACTTGTATCCAGTCTGTACAGCTGACCCAATTCCTAAATTATAAGGTAGATTTACAAGATGGACCGGGAATGTCGTAACAATTTCAGATGTTTTATCCATTGAACCATCGTTAATCACACAAATATCTAACCCTACAAAGTGTTCTTTTAGTTCTAAAAGTCTTGTTAATGTATCTGCAATCGCTTCTTCTTCGTTATAAGCGGGAATAATAATTAAGGTTTTAGGTATTACAATGGGTACCTCAACAGACATATTGCACCATCCTTTATATATTAATAGGCAGTATCATTTTTAGTAAGCCTTATATACTATAACACTAATAGTCTTGCAAAATAAAGGACAAGTTAGTGGCTCATTGTCAATAAGGATTATGTGTATCTTAACTCAAGGTAAATTTAAAAAAACAGGCAAACATATGGGTATGTTTACCTGTGCTAAGTGCAATTACATATTCCAAGGCTTACTTAAAGTTAACACTTCAGCCATTTCCTTACTTTTCAAACGCCCTTGTTTTCGATTTTCTGCGCGTTCTGATCCAGTTTTGTGCAACCAGTGCTCTTCCTCTGTTTCAGGAATTACTTGTGGTACAGATGAAGGTTTTCCGTCTTTTAATGCGACAAATGTAATGAAACAAGTTGCGGCCATTCTACGCTCGCCTGCTAGTAGATCCTCTGCAATTACTTTTACGAAAACTTCCATTGAAGACTTTCCTGTATAACATACGAATGCTTCATAACAAACAGAGTCTGCTTGGTGAATTGGAGTTAAAAAATCAACGGAATCGATAGATGCTGTTACGCAATGTTTGCGGCTATGTCTCGCAGCTGCAATTGAAGCGATACTATCAATTTCTGCTAATAATTTCCCCCCGAAAAGTGTTTGGTGATTATTTAAATCGTTAGGAAAAACACGTGTTGTTTTAATTGCTTTTGATTCTCGCATGAATTTCTTTTCCATATATTCATCCCCTATTTTCTGTTTTCAATCAGAGTGACATGTGTAAGTGGAGTACCCATATTAGATATTTAATGAAGTAAAGTGTTCCAAGAGGATTATCCCGCAAATAGCAGGCTAATAGTCAGTAGAAGATGAACAAAACCCCCGCGGATTAAAGTTTCACTTTATTGAAATTTCTGTATTTGTATTCATGTAACTGAAAGAAAATTTATCGTATATAAAATGTAGTGTAAAAGAGGATTCGCTTACATTGCAAGTGAAAAAATAATGACTGTGTATTTGTCATAGAAATGCCCTATTAACCTTGTGCCTATTCATGATAGAATCGTTTTGTTATAAATGGAAGTAGAGGTGCAATGGACATATGAATCATATACAAACAAATTTTTCGTCTTTCTTCAGTAAAATAACGATCGGTGCGATGCTCGCATTTTTTGTTTATAGTTGTTGGTCGGCATTTGAAACAAGTAAGCAATTTTTTGGGAGAAGTACAACAAGTATAACGATCGTATTAGTGATTTTTGTTATTCTTATTTTGTTAGTGGCATCGATTTTGCAATATCGTTTTACAGATAAACAATTCCTTATTTTTCTTATAAGCATATCTATAGTTGTAAGACTTATCACAGTTCTATTTGTAGATGGTCCAATAATAGGTGATATGAAAGCTATGTATGAGTCTGCAAAGCAGATTGCAATTGGCAATAATATCGAGAATGTAGCACAGTTACCTTTTATTATTTATGAATCGATCATCATTCGTATATTTGGTGATACGGTATTCGCTTTACAACTATTTAATATTTTATTTTGCACAGGAACTGCATTTTTCATTTATCGCATTGCGTCAATGGTCTTTGGAGAAGAGTGTGGTCGTATTGCGTCTATGTTTTATGCTTTATATATTCCAAATATATTTATGGGCTCTCTATTAACCTCGGAATCGCTCGCAATTTTTTTATTTTATTGTGCTTGCTACATACTTTTATATAGAGGATTAGACCATCCTTATATGTGGGTAATTTCAGCTGTTTTATTTGCATTTAGCAATATGGTTTTTCCGATGGGGTTATTTTTACCTATTTTCATAGCCGCATATGTGCTGTTAATTGAAGTGTTTCAATCAGGGGCGAAACAAAAATTACTATTAAAAATGATAGGACTCCTGATTGTATTTTATAGTACTCATTTTGGTGTGAGTTATGGTATCAAGATGATGGGAATGTCACAGTATACAATTTCTAATGAGACTTATGTTCAAACTGTTTTAATTGGAAAAAGTCAAAGTGAAGAAAAAATATTCAAAAATCAAAGTGTAAAAGAGCATATTGATCAAGAGTTGAAAGAAATTGAAGAAGAAAGATTTAAACCCTTAAAACCGGTTATTAACAAATTTTCAGATGAGGGAACAAACTCTATTCTATTTAAAAGTGAAAAGCTTATATATATAGTGGTGACATTGTTTATGGCCATAGCTTTATTACATTTTCTAATCAAGAAACAACAAAATGAAGGATATATGTTGTTTGTATTATTAATTACTGGCTACATATTGTTAAGGCTCTTTCAAGTAGAGGTGGCATATTATAATGTTATTATGCCAGCTTTGTTTATTGTACAAAGCTTTGGTGTTTATATGAGTTATTTTTATTGCCAAAAAATCTTTTTCAGAAAATAAAAGAATCCATTTCGGATTCTTTTTTTGTATCGATTCGCCTTATCGGTTTAGTTTTAGTTGTAAATTATCCGCTGTTAAGGCCATATTCGAGGAAGCATCTTGAATACTCTTCATTACTTGTGGGATAGTTTCTAATTCATTTTTAATTTTATATATATAATTACTCTATAGTATGTAGAATTGTATATAAATTAAGAGAATTCTATGTGGAATTCTCTTAATGGCCCTTATTAATTTTTGCATGTGTTTTAAAGAAAACTGGGAAATGTACATTATATATTACGGTGACTACACGAATAACGAATGTTATTAATAAACAAACATAGAAAGCTAAGACGTGTGCCCCCATTGCATGTGTAATTAGGAAACTAACTGCTCCTAAAATAGAAGCAATTGCATATATCTCTTTTCGGAATACATACGGGATATCTTGAGCGCAAATGTCGCGTAAAATGCCGCCCCCAATACCTGTAATAACTCCCATTGAAACGACTAAAAATGAGGCGTCAACGTGATGTGACATTGCTGCATTTGCACCAATAGCTGTAAATACACCTAAACCAACAGCATCAGAAAGCATAATAACAACTTGAAGTTTATTGATGCGCTCAAAAAACATACATGTGAATAATGCTGATAGTACACTTACAAAAAAGTAAATGGGTTTTACAAATGCGACAGGAGGCAGGTTACCAATCATAATATCACGAATAATACCGCCGCCGAGCGCAGTAGCTACAGCTAAACAAAGGACACCAAATAAATCTAGATCTTTTTTCAAACCAACTAATGTACCAGAAATGGCAGCGGCGATAATGCCAAGAAACGTAAATATATCGATTAATAACATGGCTTTAATTCCTTCCTCTTAAAGATGTTCCAGAGAAAAAATATACACTAAAGTTTTGGAAATAACAATTACTTTTCGCTACATGTAGAAAAATGGATGAAATAGCTAAAGAAAGCGTTTGAAAATGCTTGATAAGTAGCGATAAAGTAAAGTGAAAAAGTGTGGGAAGATTCATTGCATAGTTTTTTGGTGCGGCTTAGTTAGAGGGATGGTACAATAGGAGAAGTCCACTTTGTACATTTATATAAAATGATAAAAAAATATTTCTGTGCGATCGAAAATAAGTGCATATGTGTTAGATAGTTTTTGTAGGGATAGGGAAGGATAGCTAAAGGACAATGTTTTCGGTTACTAATAATGCTGGATTTGACTAGTTTCGGCATGAAAAATAGTTCTCAATTTAAATATGAGTTATGTTATAATTGCTAGGTATGTTTAAACAGTAGAAAACTATGATTAAAAGATAATGTGAAGATTTTGTATGGAGGTCTTGGAATGTTAGCAAATCAAGCTAGGGTTAGATTTGAGCATTTTTTGCTCTTTTTTATTATTTTACAGCCTGTTTTAGATTTATTAACGTCTCTTAGCATCGTCTTATTAAAGTCAAATGCCACTGTTGGAATTTTGGTCAGATTTCTTATTATGGCTGTTGGTGGTATTTACATTTTAATTCAGGCAAAAGAGAAGGAAAATAGGAAGTTTTTGATTTACTTAATATTATTAGCAGTAGTTTTAGGGATAGGGTTTATTAATAATAAACTAGTTAAGAATCCTATTGTACTTAGTGAAGAAGTTAAGTTTGTTGCGAAGGCATTATATATATATATCATGCTAGGATCATACATTTTAGCTTTAAAATCATTGAAAAAGAAAGTAAATATTAGCGACAAAGTCAGAAATAGTATTGTGTATTCAACATTAATCATTAACGCTATTATGGTTATTTCTATTTCGACATCTACAGACTTTGGTAGTTATCAATGGATGAAGGTTGGTTCCCGAGGCTGGTTCTATGCAGGTAATGAACTAGGGTCAATCTTAGCTATTATTTTCCCTATTGTTGTACTATATTCTATTCAAAAAACAAAGAGCATGAAGCACGTTTTATATTGGATTCCATCGCTTCTAATGATTTACTCTTTAATTCAAGTTGGTACGAAAGTAGGAATGGGCTCAATTGGTGCTACATTAGCGGCAGTAATCGGGATTATTGTACTACAATTATTATTTGATAGAAAAAATCCGAACAAAAGGTCTCTTGTACTTAATGGATTAATTGCTATTGTCCTATTAGCTGGTGTTGTCGGAACGTTTAAAATGACGCCATTAGCACAAAATATGGGTATTCATAACAACTATTTATCAGAACAAAATGTAGCGCAGCAAGATCAAAAAGAAAAAGAAATTAAAGAGAAAATTAAAAAAGAAGAAAAACAACATAAAGTTGAGAAGCCAGAAGAAAAGGCGAAGGTAGAAGCGGAAGTTAAGAAAGAGCTTGAGAAAGAGCAAAAGAAAGAAAATCAAGAAAATCTTATTTTTAGCGGACGTCAAGTATATGAAGAAAGACATAAGCAGTTCTTTAAAGAAGCGCCAACGTCACAAAAACTATTCGGAATGGGTTACGCAGGTAACTTTAAGTATAATGAACAAAAGCAGCCAGATCCGAAGTTAATTGAAATGGACTTCCATGATTGGTTTTATGATTTCGGAATTATTGGTTTTGCGTTAATGATGATTCCATTTATTTATTACGGCTTAAGAATCTTGATAGCATTTGTTACAAGATTTAAGGAAATATTCAATGTGAAATATGGAATGATTTCAGCAAGCTTAGTATTAGCACTAGGTATTGCATACATTGCAGGACATATTTTGACAGCACCAGGAGTAGGGATTTACTTTGTAGTGGTGTTAGCTTATCTAATCGTAGATCTAGAAATTGAATGATAAAAATAAAAGCTAACTTTTGTTAGCTTTTATTTTTTAGTACAGTAAAATAAAGATAGATGGAAATGTAGCGAGGATTTAAAGGAGGAAAAAATATGAGGATATTGCATATGAATGCAGGAGCAGAAGATGGTGGAGGAAAAACACATATTATTTCACTGCTCGATCAGTTTCCGGATGGTGAAGTAGAATTAGCAGTATTTGAAGATGGAATTGTTGCGAAAGAAGCAAGAGAGCTAGGGATAAAAGTTCATGTGTTTTCACAAAAATCTCGCTATGATTTATCCATTTTAAAAAACATAAGTGAATTCATTAATAAAGAAAAATTTGATGTAGTCCATACACACGGTCCTAGGGCAAATTTCTTTGTTTCTTTAATGAAAAAGAAATTCGCGGCAAAATGGGTAACGACAATTCATAGTGATCCATTTCAAGACTTTACTAAACAAGGCATAAAAGGTTGGATTTTTACTAAGTTAAATTTAAAAGCTTTAAAAAATATAGATTTATTTTTTGTTGTAACGAATAGGTTGAAAAAAAGCCTAGCGGCATTAGGGATTTCAAATGAAAAGATGCATGTTATTTATAACGGTATTGAATATGATCAGGAAAAAGCAGCTGGCTATAATAAAAAGGAAATGTTTAATATTGATGAAGATGTGTTTACGGCAATCCAAGTAGCACGTCTGCATCCTGTTAAAGGACATGAAGTTTTATTCGATGCGTTACAACAAACAAAATTGGAGAAGATTAAAGTATTATTAGTTGGTGACGGGCCGTTAGAAAGAGAGTTAAAGGCGTTAGCTACTGAAAAAGGAATTAATGATAAGGTTGAATTTTTAGGGCACCGTCAAGATGTGAAACAATTATTTGCTTCATCACATGTAAATTTATTAACTTCCCATAGCGAAGGATTTCCATTAGTTTTATTAGAAGCAGCAAATCAACGTGTACCATCAATTGTGACTAGAGCGGGAGAAATCGAGCCGTTAATCGCAGATGAAACTTACGGGTGGATTGTGCCAACTGGTGATGGAAAAGCGTTAGCATCGGCATTAGAAGAAGCGTATGATAAGTGGAAAACTGGAGAGTTAGCAGCGATGGGCAAACATATTTATGAGCATGCTACTATGAACTTCTCACTTCAAAAATTATATGAAGATACGAAAGAAACATATAAGCAATTAATAGCGAAAAACCTTTAATGATAGAGAGGATAGTTAAATATGGCAGTACAAACGGTTGATATTCTAGGTGTTCCTTTTTCTACAATGACAATGGATGAAACAATCCAATATTTAAAGAAACAACTAGAATTGGAGCAAACTCATACTTTTCAGGTAGTAACAGCGAATCCTGAAATTGTTATGTGCGCGAAAAAGGATGAAAAATTCCATAAAACATTATTAAATACAGATTTAATTACACCTGATGGTATCGGGGTTGTTAAAGCGAGTGGTATGCTTGGGACACCGTTAAAAGAGCGTGTGGCAGGTTTTGACTTAATGTGTAATTTACTTGAAAAGTTATCGGAAGATAATAGACCAGTATCTGTTTTCTTATTAGGTGCAAAACCACATGTTGTACAAGCTGCAGCTAATCATTTAACGAAGACATATTCGGCTGTATCTATTGTGGGTACACAAGATGGGTATTTTAAACAAGAAGAAGAAGAGAATATTGTTTCTCGTATTCAAGAAGCAAAACCAGATCTATTACTTGTTGCGCTGGGCTTCCCAAGACAAGAAAACTTTATCCAAAACAATAAGCATCGTTTAGAAACGAAAATGGCTGTTGGAGTAGGCGGTAGTTTAGATGTGTGGGCTGGAGAGGTAAAACGTGCGCCAAAATGGATCCAAGCTATTCACTTAGAGTGGTTTTACAGATTATGTAGTAATCCAACACGCTGGCGTCGTCAGTTAGTACTAGCTGAGTTTTTAAAAGAAGTAATGCGTTCAAAAAAGTAGCGGAACATCGCTACTTTTTTTATTTGTTTATTTTTGATAAACATTTTACTTTGGGGGAATGATGAAGGAGAATTTTTTACACGAAAGTATTTTACTTATACAATACACACATGTAAAATGATGTGTAAAGACAGCTGTGTAAGGAGGACTTCTTGTGAGCAAGGTAAAAGAAATTTCGAAGCGAAAGCTACTTGGTATAGCGGGGCTTGGATGGCTATTTGACGCAATGGATGTTGGAATGCTTTCATTTGTAATAGTGGCGTTGCAAAAAGATTGGGGATTAAGTACTCAAGAGATGGGTTGGATAGGTAGTATTAACTCAATTGGTATGGCTGTAGGAGCGCTTGTCTTTGGGGTACTATCAGATAAAATAGGACGGAAATCGGTCTTCATTATTACATTATTACTATTTTCTATTGGTAGTGGCTTAACAGCCTTAACGACGACACTTACAATGTTCCTCGTGTTACGCTTTTTAATTGGTATGGGACTCGGCGGAGAACTCCCAGTTGCATCTACCCTCGTATCAGAGAGTGTTGAAGCGCACGAACGTGGGAAAATAGTTGTACTATTAGAAAGCTTTTGGGCTGGTGGCTGGTTAATTGCAGCTCTTATCTCGTACTTTGTGATTCCTAAATACGGTTGGGAAGTTGCGATGGTATTAAGTGCCGTTCCGGCTTTATATGCTTTATATTTAAGATGGAATTTACCCGATTCCCCAAGGTTTCAAAAGGTTGAAAAAAGGCCATCTGTTATTGAGAATATAAAATCGGTTTGGTCTGGGAAGTATCGTAAAGCAACCATTATGTTATGGATTTTATGGTTTTGTGTGGTCTTTTCCTATTATGGAATGTTCCTTTGGTTACCTAGTGTAATGGTACTGAAAGGTTTTAGTTTAATAAAAAGTTTCCAGTACGTACTTATTATGACATTAGCTCAATTACCAGGATATTTTACAGCAGCATGGTTTATTGAACGTCTTGGTCGTAAATTTGTATTGGTTACGTATTTAATTGGTACAGCATGTAGTGCTTATGTGTTCGGAATCGCGGATTCATTAACAGCATTAATAGTTGCGGGTATGTTATTA
Organism: Bacillus sp. LBA3-1-1.1; assembly: GCF_040676495.1. Classification (NCBI taxonomy): domain Bacteria; kingdom Bacillati; phylum Bacillota; class Bacilli; order Caryophanales; family Bacillaceae; genus Bacillus; species Bacillus sp. LBA3-1-1.1. Next base: position 195,616 of record NZ_JBEGIB010000024.1, on the reverse strand, counting down.
TCCTTCTTTAACTTAGGTGCTTGGGGTGCATTATACGCTTACACACCTGAACAGTATCCAACAGTTATTCGCGGTACAGGTGCAGGAATGGCAGCGGCATTTGGACGTATTGGTGGTATTCTTGGACCACTATTAGTAGGATATTTAGTTGCTTCACAAGCTTCGCTATCGCTAATATTTACGGTTTTCTGTGTATCAATTTTAATTGGGGCACTTGCTGTGATTATACTTGGGAAAGAAACAAAGCAGCAGGAATTGGTATAAAGTGAAACTTTAATTAGTGGAGGTTTTGTCCATTCCCTGTTGATTATTAGCACGCACCAATCGAGGTAAAAGAAAAGGGGAGACCAAAGTGGTTTCCTTTTTTCTGTTTTTTTAGATAAATAATGGTATAGTAAGAAAAAGGGATTGTTTCTTACTAAAGCGAATGTATACAACAAGACATATGGACAAAGGAATTAGGTGGTTGGATAAATGAAAATTTTACTTATCATGGAAGAGACAGAAGAGCGAAGAAAATTAGTTGAGTACTTTACTGAGAACATTCGGAATGTAGAATGTTTTGAAGCGAGAACCGGAACAGAATCTTTGCTAATAATGAAAAAACATACACCTGATTTTGTTTTTTTAAATTCGCAATTAGTAGACGGCACTGGTTTTGAATATTCGAGCTTGTTACGAGAAGTGAATTGTTATACAAAATTTATTTTTATTGGTGAGGATATAGAAGAGACAATTACAGCTTTTCGTTTCCAAGCATTTTATTATTTATTGCAACCATTTCGTGAAGAAGATTTACAATTCATTTTATATAAAATGGGGAAAGAAAAAAGTGAGAAAGCAAAGAGTCATTTGCGTAAACTGCCGATAGAAGGCCATGAGGGAATTAGATATATTTTTCCAGAGGATATTATATATGTAAGTAAAAATAAGGAAAATAAAACAGTTTCAATTTATACAACGAATAATCATCATATTTCAACATACACACTTCAGGAATTAGAAAATAAGCTTAATGCATATGATTTTTTACGTGTACATAAAAGTTATTTAATTAATATGTTATATGTACAAGAACTTAAACCTTATTATAATGGCACGTATAATTTGTATTTAGACGGGTACGATGAGCAACCGATTCCAGTAAGTCGTAATTATGTAAAACGACTTCGAAATAAAATTGAACTATGACAAGTAATGAGAGAATTTTAACATGATAAACTAGAAATCCTTCATGATAAGGAGGATTTAACTTAAATATTCAGAAAATTTAGTACAATCTCCACTAAGAAGTAGTAATGGGGGGATTGTATGTGAAAACGTTGAAGTCAATTTTACTTTGGGGAGTTATTGCAGCACTAGGAGCATCTGCTTTTGGTGTAATAGCCTTATCCCAAGGCGAAACAATTAATGCTGTATGGCTATTAGTTGCTGCTGTATCAGTGTATGCGATTGCTTATCGCTTTTATAGTAGATTTATAGCGAGGAAAGTTTTCGGACTAGATAATAATAGGCAAACACCTGCTCATACATTAAATGATGGGAAGGATTATGTTCCGACAAATAAATGGGTTTTATTCGGCCATCACTTTGCAGCGATTGCAGGGGCAGGTCCTTTAGTAGGTCCAATTTTGGCGGCGCAGATGGGCTATTTACCCGGGACAATTTGGATTATTGTTGGAGTAGTTATTGCTGGAGCTGTACAAGATTTTGTAATTTTATTTGCTTCAATGAGACGTAACGGTAAATCATTAGGAGAAATGATTAAAGATGAGATTGGTCCTGTTACAGGATTAATTGCGATGATTGGTATTTTAGGTATTATGATAATTTTATTAGCGGTATTAGCTTTAGTAGTCGTGAAAGCGCTCGTTGGAAGTCCGTGGGGAATGTTTACAATCGCAGCAACGATTCCAATTGCTATTTTAATGGGAGTTTATATGCGTTACATTAGGCCAGGACGTGTAGGAGAAGGATCAGCAATTGGTATTATTCTACTAGTTTTATCTCTTGTTGGAGGACAATATGTAGCAGAAAATCCGACGCTTGCAAGTATGTTTACTTTTAGTGGTGAGACAATTGCTATTATGCTTATCGTATATGGATTTATTGCATCAGCATTACCAGTTTGGATGCTTCTTGCCCCACGCGATTATTTAAGTACATTTTTAAAAATAGGAACGATACTTGGATTAGCAATTGGTATTTTAGTTGTAGCTCCAGATTTAAAGATGCCGGCAGTATCTCAATTTATTGATGGAACAGGACCTGTTTTCTCTGGAAATTTATTCCCGTTCTTATTTATTACAATAGCTTGCGGTGCTGTGTCTGGATTCCACGCTCTCGTTTCATCAGGTACGACACCGAAAATGATTGAGCAAGAAGGCCATGCAAGGCCAATCGGTTATGGAGCGATGTTGATGGAGTCGTTTGTAGCGGCGATGGCTATGATTGCAGCTTGTGTATTAACACCAGGAACTTATTTTGCAATTAATAGCCCAGCGGCACTAATTGGAACTGATGTATCACAAGCAGCTCAAGTTATTTCCTCATGGGGATTTGCTATTACACCGAATGAATTAAAAGAACTTGCTGTTAATGTCGGAGAACAGACCATTTTATCACGTACAGGTGGCGCACCAACATTAGCAATCGGTATGGCGTATATATTTTCACAAGTAATGGGCGGAACGGCGATGATGGCATTTTGGTACCATTTTGCAATTCTTTTTGAAGCACTATTTATTTTAACGACGATTGATGCTGGAACACGTGTAGGGCGATTTATGATTCAAGACATTTTAGGGCATGTATATAAGCCGTTTGCGAAAACAGATTCTACATTAGCAAATGTGATAGCTACAACACTATGTGTACTAGGATGGGGGTACTTTTTATATCAAGGGGTGGTAGATCCTCTTGGCGGAATTAATACGCTATGGCCACTTTTTGGTATTGCAAACCAAATGTTAGCGGGAATTGCATTATTACTTGGAACGACAATTTTGTTCAAAATGGGGAAAAAAGCATATGTTTGGGTGACACTTATCCCAACTGTCGGATTGCTTATTGTAACAATGACAGCTGGTTATCAAAAGCTATTTCATGAAAATCCTAAAATAGGATTTCTATCCCACGCAAAGGTGTTTCAGGGAGCATTGGATGAGGGGAAAGTGTTAGCGCCAGCTAAAAATGTCGTTCAGATGAAGCAAATTATTTTCAATGATTATATTGATGCAGCACTTTGTGGGATTTTTATGATAGTTGTAATCGCTGTATTAATTTCTGCACTTCGAATTTGGATTCAAGTATTAAGAAATAAGCCGATGCCGCTAAAAGAGGCGCCATATATTCCTAGAGATGAAAGTGAGTCGAGGAACTATGCTTAAAAGTTTACGGGACTTATGGGGAAAGAGAAAGCAATTTATTAGTTTACTTGTCGGAGTTCCAAGTTATGAAACGTATGTAAATCATATGAAAGCGCATCATCCAGAAGAAAAAATTCTATGTCAAAAGCAATTTTTTGCTGAGGCACAAGAAGCTAGATTTAATGCAAAAGGTGGAAAGATATCACGATGTTGCTAGTGGAGGAGACGAAATTTCGTCTCCTTTTTTATTTTGCTGTTCCACGTGGAACAGTAAAATAATATTGGGAATTATAGGGATTCCGTAATGCAATAGCATATAGAAAGGGATAGATGGAAAAGAAAAAGTAGGGAGATCATTTTATGTTCAGAGATTTATTTGTAAATATGACAATCATTCTTTCCTTTATCTTTGTGGGTGCTCAGCTTTTAAGAGATAAGCCATTAAAAGAAGGATTCTCTTTTTGGCAGAAATGTTTGGTCGGTATTTTAACGGGAATATTGAGTATATTGTTGATGCATTTTGGTGTACATATTGAAGATATTATGTTGGATTTGCGTTATTTAGCTGTTGTTTTGGCAATTATAATTGGTGGCCCAATAGCTAGTAGTATAACAGTTATAATCATTTTAATAACGCGGTTATTTTTTACTGAGTATTCTTTAGCCTCCGAATTGGCTTGCTATACTATCGTGGCAATAGGGATGGGCATTACCCTTATTTGGCGAATGAAAATTTCCATATTTACAAAATGGATATGGTTCAATGTGTGCAGTTTGTCTATTTTAATACTGCCACTTTATATTTTATTTAAGGATATGTATGTAGTTTCATTATATTTAGTTTGTTGTATTGTAGCGGCATACATCACATTTGTAAGTGCAAGTTACGTATTGCAATCAAATGAATTATTTCAAACGATGAAGCATTATGCAACGATAGATGCATTAACGAATCTAGGGAATGTAAGGCAATTGGATTTAGAGATGAATCGTCATATTGATAACAAGTATATGAAAAATGATTCACTCTGTTTATTACTTATCGATATTGATCACTTTAAGTATGTAAATGATACATACGGTCATCCCGCTGGGGATGAAGTGTTAAAACAAGTAGGGCGTATTTTGTTAGAGAATGGACCATTCTCTAATTTGGTTTTTCGAAAGGGTGGCGAAGAATTTGCCTTGTTGATACCGAAAAAGGGATTAGCATTTGGAACTCGTATAGGGGAACAAATTCGACTAGCTGTTGAAAAGCATTCATTCCAACTGAAAAACGGAACAAAAATTAAAATTACAGTTTCTGTTGGGATTTCAGAGTATAAAAAATCACCTGAGCAATTTATTCAAGCAGCGGATGATGCATTATATTATTCAAAAAGAAATGGTAGAAACCAAGTTAGTTCAGCATCATAGGAATTAGGGGAGTGCTTTAAAACATTTTTGCAAAACATACTAAAACCGACAGAACAATGAATGCTCTGTCGGTTTTAGTATGTTTTTTAGTTTATTATTAGACAAGCTCTTTCTGTGCAACGAATTTGCGGTATGCACCGTGATGTGTTGGTCCTACATATTCATTAATTTTGAATGAATGACGAATTGCAGCTGTGATGAATTCTTTTGCAGTTTTTACCGCTTCTTTTACAGTCTTTCCTTTTGCAAGTTCTGCTGTAATTGCAGCAGAATATGTACAACCTGCACCGTGTGTATTTGTCGTATCAATCTTTTCTGATTCTAGAAGATCGAATGTTTCACCGTCATATAATACATCAATAGCAGTTTCTGTACCTAGTTTGCTACCACCTTTAATTAGTACGTATTTAGCACCTAAAGCATGGATTTTCTTTGCAGCTTCTTTCATGTCCTCAAGAGAATTAATTTTCACACCACTTAATTGATACGCTTCAAATAAGTTTGGCGTTACAACTAATGCCTTTGGAACAAGAACGTCACGTAAGCAGTCATTTGTTTCAGGGTGTAACGCTTCATCCGCCCCTTTACATACCATAACAGGGTCAACTACTACATTTTTGAAATTATGTTTTTCAATTGTTTCTGCAACCATTTCAATAATTTCCACTGATCCAAGCATACCTGTTTTTAAAGCATCTACTCCAACACCTTCAATTGTCGTTTCTAATTGTGGTTTTAATGTAGAAGCCGCGATTGGGAATACGTTATGTGCCCAACCGTTATGTGGATCCATCGTTACGATTGTCGTAAGAGATGTCATTCCGTATACACCAAGTTCTTGGAAAGTTTTTAAATCTGCTTGTATACCAGCACCGCCACTTGTGTCAGAACCAGCGATAGTAAGTGCCTTATTTAATGTCATTATGAAAGCCCCCTCAAGTGATATAATGAAAACTATGTTTTCACCATTATATCAATGTTACGAATAAGTACAAAGTGAAAAGTAGATGATTTACTTTAGGGGCGATTTAAAATTTTGTATGTAGGAGATTAGGTATGTTTCGAGATAATCGTACAAATGAATTAGTTATATTAAAAGAAATTGCAGAAACGCTAAATACATCAAATGATACATATCATGTATTACAAGCAGTGCTAGAAAAATTGCTTAGTGTAACAGGTTTAACAACAGGATGGATTTTTCTTGCGGATGAAAATGGGAGATATACGAAATTAATCGATTACCAGTTGCCAGAAGCACTTACATATGAAAACAAACGCCCGATGTGTGAAGGTGAATGTTGGTGTTTACGTGGCTTTGTGGATGGGAAATTAGAGCGAGCTGTTAATATTATTGAATGTAAAAGAATTAATAATGCAATTGAATATAATTGGGGAGATACAGAAGGAATTCTTCATCATGCTACGGTTCCTTTAAAGGCTGGAGGAGAAAAATTTGGTTTGTTAAATGTGGCAAGCCCAGGTAAAACACATTTTTCAGAAGAAGAATTAGTATTGCTTCAATCAGTTGCTTTCCAAATTGGAACGGCTTTAAAACGAGCAAAGTTATATGAAAATGAAAAGCGAAGAGCGCATTATTATGTGAAATTAGAACGGTTCATTCAAGTTTTAAGAACGATTCATCAATTTAATATATTGCCTGAAAAAGTTGTAAATCGATTAGGTGAAGTGTTTCAGTGGAATCAAGTCGCATTCTTTATTAGGGAAGAGAAAGAATTAGCCTTGCGGGCATCTTATTGCCAGGAAGAATTACAAGAGGATATAAAAGAAGCAGCGAAAGAAGCACTAGAAAAAGGTGAACCTATTTTATTAAACCATCAAATCAGTCATAAGGTAGCCTCTAATAGGACGGTTATTGCCACACCAATACAGATTCAAAGTCACATATTTGGTGTTTTATGTGTTAGTTCAAATAATGGTGAATTTGATGTGAATACGATAGATGTACTTCAAGCAATAACAAATCATATTTCTTTCGTGATAGAAAATTTAAGATTAAATGAGCAACGACGCGAACTTGTACGAATGGAAGAAAGAAACCGGTTAGCAAGAGATTTACATGATTCTGTTTCACAAAAGCTATTTTCGTTAACCTTTATGACAAAAGGGGCTGAGGCAGTTTTAAAAGGTCAAAATGAAAAGGTGGATCGATCTTTGCATGAGATGCGTGAACTAGCGCAAGGTGCCTTAAAAGAAATGAGGACGTTAATTTGGCAACTACGTCCAGCGGGATTAGAGAAAGGACTATTACCAGCTTTAAAACAATATGGTGAAAGTTTGGGATTGAAAATTCGGGAACAAGTTACAGGTGTTCGTGATTTGCCGCGCGTAGTAGAAGAAGCGCTCTGGAGAATTGGACAAGAAGCTTTAAATAACGTAAGTAAGCATGCAAATGTCAGAGAAGCGACGATTTATTTCAAAGTGACGGAGAAGAATGTATCATTAGAAATAGTCGATCAAGGAAACGGCTTTGTAGAAAAGGATATAAAAGAGAAGAAATCACTCGGTATGACTACGATGCGCGAAAGAGTAGAATTAGTTGGTGGGACGATTAAAATTACAAGCAGCGAGAAACGAACGAGTGTAAAAGTAAATGTACCATTATGATGTGAAAAATGAGGGAAGTTTGTGAAAATAAAAGTATTGTTAGTTGATGATCATACAGTCGTTTTAAAAGGATTAGCGTTTTTTCTAAGTACACAGGAAGATTTTGAATTAGTTGGGGAAGCCAATAATGGAAAAGAGGCGTTAGTGAAAGTAGGCGAAACGAGTCCAGATGTCGTATTAATGGATTTATATATGCCTGAGATGGATGGAATTGAGGCAACAGCCTGCATTAAAAAAGAATACCCAAATGTGAAAGTAATTGTCTTAACTAGTTTTTCTGATCAGGCTCATGTATTGCCAGCATTGAAAGCTGGAGCAAGTGGTTATATTTTAAAAGATGTAGAACCAGATCAGCTTGTTGAAGCTATTCGAAGTGCATATAAAGGTAATATTCAGTTACATCCCGATATAGCAAACGCCCTTCTTTCTCAAACATTACCGGAGGAAGAGAAAGAAGAGGAATCTATCGTTCATGTAGATGTGCTAACAGCAAGGGAAAATGAAGTATTGCAGCTATTGGCAAAAGGAATGAGTAATAAAGAAATTGCTTCTGTTTTAGTTATTACAGAAAAAACGGTTAAAGCGCATGTAAGTAGTATTTTGAGTAAGTTACATTTATCCGATCGCACACAAGCAGCATTATATGCAGTGAAAAACGGAATTGTATAAGACCAAAGTCGTAAGACCTAGTTCGCCTTTAGAAGGTGGACTTTTTTTATGAAAAAATACGTCTATGTGAGGACGAAATTGTCTTGATATAAAGATAAAATGTATTTGTAAGCAACAATAATTACAAGGGAGTAACCCTTTTTCGTAAGTAATATATAACAACATAAGAGTGAGTAGTAGGAGGAAAAGAATCATGGCAACAGTTTTATTTGTAAAAGCAAACAACCGTCCAGCGGAACAAGCAGTAAGTGTCAAATTATACGAGGCATTTTTAGCAAACTATAAAGAAGCACATCCAAATGATACAGTAGTAGAACTTGATTTATATAAAGAAGAATTACCATATGTAGGTGTAGACATGATTAATGGTACATTCAAAGCAAGCAAAGGATTTGATTTAACAGAAGAAGAAGCAAAAGCAGTAGCAGTTGCTGATAAGTATTTAAATCAATTCTTAGAAGCTGATAAAGTTGTTTTCGGTTTCCCATTATGGAACTTAACGATTCCAGCCGTATTACACACGTATATTGATTATTTAAACCGTGCTGGTAAAACGTTTAAATATACACCAGAAGGTCCAGTTGGACTTATTGGAGATAAGAAAATTGCGTTATTAAATGCACGCGGCGGCGTATATTCTGAAGGACCAGCAGCTGAAGTAGAAATGGCTGTTAAATATGTAGCAAGCATGATGGGCTTCTTCGGTGCAACAAACATGGAAACGGTAGTTATCGAGGGACATAACCAATTCCCAGATAAAGCAGAAGAAATTATTACTGCAGGTCTTGAAGAAGCAGCTAAAGTAGCAAGCAAATTTTAATTAAAATTATAATCGCCACTCAAAAAACAGCATTAACTTTTATGTTAATGCTGTTTTTTATACTTTCAGCTCGTCAGCAAGTTTTTCTAATTGATTTCGATCTTGTATATAATATGTTCGGCCTTCTTTCTTTAAATAGTTTTGCTGGCAAAACTGGTTTAATACATATAAAAGATGGCGGTAACTGACGTTTAAGTATTCTGAGGCCTCAGTATGCTTTTCGGTATAGCAATTATTTTGTTCCGTTAATAGAATAAACGCAGCTAATCGGTTTTCAAACGAATAACTATAGTTTTTGGCGTAATTTTCTGTTCGGGTAATTGTTTTTTCTCCAATAAATTTGCATAGTTTCTGTAGAAAGGTAGCATCTTGCAATAAAAGATGCTGACAATCTTTAAGAGGAAGCGCTAAGCAAATACAATCTTCAATCACCTCAACCGCTTTTGTAACAGATTCTACGCCAATTAATCCTAATTCCCCAATGAATGAAGGTGCTTGAATAAAATTAATTAAAGAAACTTTCCCATTTTTATGGCTCATATATATTTTTGCTTTCCCGGAAATTAAGTAATAGAGATAGGGGAGGTCGATTCCCTCCTTACATATCATCTCTTTCTTTTGAAAAGAATGTAGTTCTACATATGGTAAGACATGAAAGGAAAAAAGAGTATGGAATTGATGAATTTGCATGTATTGATAAATTTCTTTCTCATTTTTACTAATTTTCATATTTTCACCCCTGTTTGTAGTATGAGATATCTCTTATTATTTTTACAAGGAAGAATGATACGATTTATGTAAATTTATTTTTGTAGAAAAGAGAGTGTGAGGGGTTTATGAAAAAATATAAAACATTGCTATTTGATGTAGATGATAAATGATAAATTGTTAGATTTTCAGAAGGCGGAGAAAGTGGCGTTACGTATGCTCTTTGAAGAGAAAGGGATTCTTTTAACTAGCGAGGTTGAATCTCAGTATAAAAAAATTAATAAAAGCCTTTGGGATGCTTTTGAAGAAGGTGAAATAAACCGTGATGAAGTCGTAAATACACGATTTTCGATTTTGTTTAAAGAGTACGGGGAAGAGGTAGATGGGATATTATTCGAAAATAATTATCGTAGCTACTTAGAAGAAGGAAACCAACTCATGCAAGGTGCATTTGAATTTATAAATCAAATTCAAAGTGAGTATGATTTATATGTAGTGACAAACGGTATTTCTAAGACGCAAGATAAACGTTTACGTAATGCAGGATTACATTCATTGTTTAAAGATATTTTTGTTTCTGAAGATACGGGATTCCAAAAGCCGATGAAAGAGTATTTTGATTATGTCTTTGAAAGGATTCCTAATTTTGCTTTTGAAGAAGGGCTCATTATTGGGGATTCGTTAAGTGCTGATATTAAAGGTGGATATGTAGCGGGAATTGATACTTGTTGGTTTAATCCAGAAAAGAAACCAAATAATAGCGAGATTGTGCCAACATATGAAGTGCATAGTTTTGAAGAGTTATACGCGCTATTAAAACAGCATGTGTAATAAAAATAGGCAGTGGAACTTTTGTCCCTACTGCCTATTTTTATTCGTTTGTAGCTTCGTTGTTTTTAGGAAGTGGAAATGCATTACCAATCGCTGCCGCCCCGAGCATTGGTAATAGTAAATTGAGCGGGAAAAACATAAGTAATAGCAAGGTTATAGCTATTGGCTTTCGTAACGCATAGCTTGAAATTGCTGTTGTTACGATGGCCACAGATGCGATTGGGTCTATAGGAAGAATAGAAGCTATAGCGTATCCGATACTTGATCCAGCAAATATAATTGGGAAAATATGTCCGCCGCGCCAACCCGTATTTAAACAAACGGCAGTAATACATAATTTTAAAACCCCGGAAAGAAGTAGTACCCAGAAGGATAAATGGCTCCATTCAACAACTAAATCTTTTAATTGATGTTCCCCTGAAAATAACGTGTACGGGAGAAAAGTTCCTGTAACCCCCAATAAAATACCGCCTATAATTCCAAGTGATACCTTGTATTCCTTGAAGGGATGGATTAATTTCTCTAATGTGAATTCTAATTTGAAATAAAAGAAACCAACTATAGCACCGATGCTAGCAAGTGGTAGAAAGGCGATCCATTCATTAAGAGAAAGGGAACCTTCCCCGAAATCAACAATAAAGGATCCACGATTATCGAGTTTACTAAGCAATAAATAAACGGAAAAACCAGCAAAAGTGGTAGCTAAATATACAATTGCTTTTTTTCCTTTAGAAAATTCGTTAATTTGTTCACCCTCATTTTCATTCGGGGCTAAGTAACCGAATAATGGTGCATTAAAAATTACACTTAAAGTAGCACCAATTCCAACCTCTGTTAGTTCATTCATTCCCTTTAAAGCAAATTTAAAGCGATCTCCTACCCATGTACAAAGTCCACCGATAATTCCAACAAGTGCTGCTTCTGGGCCTAAACTAGCTCCAAATATTAAAACGATAATCGCAGTTAAAGTAGCTTTATGTACAAAACTGTATTCAATTCTACCTGTTTTTTTATATTCAGCCATCACTTCGGGCATAAGACGTGGATATGTACCAAAGTATTTTTGTGTTAAACCAACGAGGATACCACCGATAATTGTTACACAAATGGTGTAATAAGGGGGAGAGGAGAAAATAGTAGGTAAGTATCCCCAAATAAAGTGAATTCCGATATTTATTGTAACTAAAAATAACCAGACTGTAGCTCCTACTATAGAGCCTAAAAGAATGCCATATAGGACGAGTATATAGTGCATGTCCTTTTTATTTGTCATGTTATACCTCCGTTATGTAAGTTTTGATCTAGAAAAGATTAGATATGCTAGTATGAAATGAATTGAATATATATAGTATCTTTTTGAGAGGTTGGTTTATTCAATATATTGAATAAGCGTGAGAATCTTGAACCTATACGTTTAAACTACTTATTTAATTCTATATATTGATCGAGGTTTTTAAAAGGTCTTTTTTAAATGAATATGGAATATATTTCTTTTGTTGTTTATATTAAAGTTTTCGCATTTAATTTAGAACATTCAGAAAAACTGATTGACATCAGGAAATTATTGCTATAAAATCAACGGTAATTGCATAGTCTTATCAAGAAAAGGTGGAGGGACAGGCCCGATGAAACCTTGGCAACAGCCGTATAACGGAATTGTGCCAAATCCTGCAGGTAATAATCCTGAGAGATAAGAAAGAGCCTTTAGAGCGTGTTTTCAAACTGCTCCTTTCTTGTTTTCAGGAAAGGGGCAGTTTTTTATTTTGTATAAAAGAAAGGAGAATGAGAGATGGGAGAATCATGGGGAAAAGGAACAATTTGTGTGCAAGGTGGCTATACGCCAAAGAATGGTGAACCGCGTGTTTTGCCACTTTATCAAAGTACAACGTATAAATACGATACTTCGGATGATTTAGCGGCACTATTTAATTTAGAGGCAGAAGGATATATATATACGCGTATTGGAAATCCTACCTTAGCTGCATTTGAGCAAAAGTTATCAGATTTAGAAGGCGGTGTAGGGGCTGTTGCGACAGCTTCTGGGCAGGCGGCCATTATGCTAGCAGTTTTAAATATTTGTAGTAGTGGAGATCATCTTCTTTGTTCTTCAACAGTTTACGGGGGAACATTTAATTTATTTGGAGTAAGTTTACGTAAGCTTGGCATTGATGTTACGTTCTTTAATCCCAATTTAACAGCAGATGAAATTGCGGCACTTGCTAACGATAAGACAAAACTCGTTTATGCAGAATCGCTAGGAAATCCAGCAATGAACGTTTTGAATTTCAAAGAACTTTCAGCGGCAGCAAAAGAATTAGAAGTACCTTTTATCGTTGACAATACATTAGCGACGCCTTATTTATGCCAGGCGTTTGAACATGGGGCAAACATTATCGTTCATTCAACGACGAAATATATCGATGGTCATGCAAGCTCTTTAGGCGGCATTGTTATTGACGGAGGGAACTTTGATTGGACAAATGGAAAATATCCTGAGCTTGTTGAACCTGATCCGAGTTATCACGGTGTAAGTTATGTTCAAAATTTTGGAGCAGCAGCTTATATTGTGAAAGCACGCGTTCAGTTATTAAGAGACTATGGAAACTGTATGAGCCCATTCAATGCATATATTAGCAATATTGGCCTGGAAACATTGCATTTACGAATGGAGCGTCATAGTGAAAATGCTCTCGCAGTTGCCAAGTGGCTTGCTAATCATGATCGTATTGAGTGGGTGAATTATCCGGGATTAGATAGTAATGAAAATTACTCGTTAGCACAAAAGTATTTGAAAAAAGGTGCTAGTGGAGTTTTAACTTTCGGTATTAAAGGCGGATTAGAAGCAGCAAAAGAATTTATCGCAAATGTAAAACTTGCAACTCTTGTAACGCATGTAGCTGATGCAAGAACTTGTGTCATACATCCTGCTAGTACGACGCACAGACAGTTAAGCGCAGAAAATCAGCGTTTAGCTGGCGTTATATCTGATTTAATCCGTTTATCGGTAGGTATAGAAGATGTTTCTGATATTATTGCAGATTTAGAAGTGGCGCTAGTCGGAGGCAAACAACATGCCGATCATAATTGATAAAGATTTACCAGCTCGCAAAGTATTGCAGAAGGAAAATATTTTTGTAATGACGAAGGAGCGAGCAGTAACACAAGATATACGTGCTTTGAAAATTGCTATATTAAATTTAATGCCTACAAAGCAAGAAACAGAGGCGCAATTACTTCGTTTAATTGGAAATACACCGTTGCAATTAGATGTTCATTTACTTCATATGGAATCGCATCTGTCTCGTAATGTAGCGCAGGACCATTTAACGAGCTTCTATAAAACATTCCGTGATATTGAGAATGAAAAATTTGATGGACTCATTATTACAGGAGCCCCAGTTGAAACTCTTTCTTTTGAAGAAGTAGATTATTGGGAAGAGCTTGGACGTATTATGGAGTACTCAAAAACGAATGTAACATCTACGCTTCATATTTGCTGGGGGGCACAAGCGGGTTTGTATTATCACTATGGTGTGCCGAAGTATCCTCTTGCGGAAAAAATGTTTGGTGTATTTGAACATGAGGTTCGTGAGCAACATGTGAAATTGTTACAAGGGTTTGATGAAGTATTTTTTGCTCCGCATTCTCGTCATACAGAAGTACGAGAAAGCGATATTGAAACCGTAAAAGAATTAACGTTATTAGCCAATTCTGAAGAAGCGGGTGTTCATCTTGTTATTGGGCAAGAGGGAAGGCAAGTTTTCGCACTCGGACATAGTGAATATAGTTGTGATACGTTAAAGCAAGAATACGAACGTGACCGTCAAAAAGGATTAAATATTGATGTGCCAAGAAATTACTTTAAACATAATAATCCAGATGAGAAGCCGCTTGTTAGGTGGAGAAGTCATGGGAATTTATTATTCTCTAATTGGTTGAATTATTACGTGTATCAAGAAACCCCTTATGTATTGTAAAGAAAGATTGTGTAACACGTGGTAGCGTTTTCCTTGTAAAGAATAACCTTTATTTTTCCGAATGTTCTAAATTCATTGTTTTTCAGATTTTTCGTCTATATAATTCATCTAAACACAATTTTGAGGGGTGGACAGCATTATGAAAGAAATTCAAGTGGGGTTATTAGGTCTTGGGACAGTTGGTAGCGGTGTAGTTCGTATTATTACAGATCATCAAGAACGACTTATACACCAAGTAGGTTGTTCAGTGAAAGTAACGAAAGTGTTAGTGCAAAACATTGAGAAGGAGAGGGAGGTCGAGGTATCTTCTACTCTATTAACACAAGATGTGAATGAAATTTTAGATAATCCTAATATTGATGTTGTCATTGAAGTAATGGGCGGCATTGATGATGCAAAAACATATATTTTACAAGCTTTACAAAGTGGGAAGCACGTTGTGACTGCAAATAAGGATTTAATGGCGTTACACGGAGCGGAATTATTAGCGGTAGCAAAGGATAATAAGGCGGATCTGTTTTATGAAGCAAGTGTAGCCGGAGGAATTCCGATTTTACGAAGCATCGTAGAAGGACTTTCTTCAGATCTTATTACGAAAGTAATGGGAATTGTAAATGGAACGACAAATTTTATTTTGACGAAAATGTCAGACGAAGGGAGAGCATATAACGACGTGTTAAAAGAAGCTCAGCAGCTTGGATTTGCAGAAGCAGATCCAACATCAGACGTAGAAGGTTTAGATGCAGCAAGGAAAATGACGATTTTGGCTACTCTCGGTTTCTCTACAAATGTAGAGCTTGGAGATGTGAAGGTAAAAGGAATTACTTCTATTACAGCAGAAGATATTGAATATAGTAAGAGCTTAGGCTATACAATTAAATTAATTGGTCTTGCAAAGCGAGATGGTGAAAAATTAGAGGTTACAGTTGAACCAACTTTACTTCCAAATGCACATCCTCTTGCGGCAGTACAAAATGAATATAACGCTGTGTATGTGTATGGTGAAGCGGTAGGAGAAACGATGTTTTATGGACCGGGAGCAGGAAGCTTACCGACAGCGACAGCTGTTGTTTCAGATCTAGTTGCTGTAATGCAAAATATTAGGTTAGGTGTAAACGGAAATAGTGCGGTATCTCCTCAGTATAAAAAAGTATTAAAAGAGCCAGATGAAATTGTTGTGAAAAAGTTTTTAAGACTGCATGTGAAAGATGAAATTGGTGTGTTCGCAAAAATCACGTCATTGTTCTCAGAGCGCGGTGTTAGCTTTGAAAAGATTATTCAAATGCCGCTTGAAGAGAAAGGGAAAGCAGAAATCGTAATTGTAACGCATCGTGCTTCTCTTGCAGATTACGATTACATTCTACATACATTGCAATCGTATGAAGAAATAGATTGTTTGAAAGCAAACTATCGGATTGAAGGAGATGCTAAGTAGTATCTCTTCTAATAAAATGAAAAAACCTATTAAGCGGCTTGCTTAATAGGTTTTTTTCTATTTAAAATTTGCGTACCAACTTGAATAAATGCTTGAATAATCCAACCTGTTGTAAAGGATAAGATAATTGTTCCAAAATAGATTGGCCCATCTAATAAGAAGCTTAATGTTAAAAATAAAAAAGCTAATGAAATTTCTGTTCTTCTAAATGTCCACTTCTTTTTCTCAGCAACAGTTAAAACGAAAGCCTCTTGAGGTGCTGCGCAAAGGTTTGTAGAGACATAAAGGCCGATTCCGGCTCCGATGAATAGATTTCCGCAAATAAGTGTTATATATTTTGGAAGAGAGCGGATAATGTCCATAATGGTCGTAATAGAACCAATCCAATCAACAAAAAGAGAAATAAGAATCATTGTGACAATTGTGCCGATTGTAATTTGTTTTTTGTCCCAAAAGAGTACGATAAGGGTAAAAATAAAGTTAATCATGAAAATCCAAAAACCAATACTTATGCCGAAATTTTGATATAGTGCAATAAAGAAGGAATCATAAGGGCTAAGTCCAAAGGAAGTAATTGTCGTCATCATATTAATACCGATGGCGAGAATGAGTAAACCGCCAATGAAAAATATATATTCTAATTTGAATCGAAGCATAATTGTATATCCTTTCAAAATGTATTTGCTAGGAAAGGATATATTGTGAAAAGCTTACCAGGTCAAGGGAGAATTTTTGTGAGAAGAGGAAAATGAGATGACGAATATAAGAAAAATTGCTGAACTCGCTGGGGTATCTGTTTCAACAGTTTCACGTGTACTTAATAATCATCCGTACGTAAATGAACAGAAACGAAAAGAAATTTTAGCAATTATAGAAGAATTAAATTATACGCAAAATGTAAATGCAATTCATTTAGTGAAAGGAAAAACAAATGTAATCGGTGTTTTATTGCCGCATGTAAATGATCAATATTATAGCGCTATTATTGAGGGAATATCAAAGGAAACGGCACAGGAAAATTATAATATGATGCTTTGTCAGACGAATTATAGTGAGGAAAGAGAATTAGAAATTCTGAATATGTTAAAAATGAAAAAGCTTGATGGGGTTATTATATGTTCCAGGGCAAATAGTAAGGAGAAGCTTGAAGAATATACGAAATTTGGTCCAATTGTTATGTGTGAAGAAATTGATTCAAAATACATTTCAAGTGTACATATTGATTACTATAAAGTTTTTTCGCGCGGTATGAAAAGCTTAATAGATACCGGCCATACACGCATTGGATATTGCATTGGAAGAAGTAATAGCATTAATAGTCAAAGAAGAAAACAGGCGTATGAGGATTCGCTTCAACAGATTGCCGTAAAACCGTTAGAAGCCTGGAAGTTTAAAGGCTGTTTTACAGTGGAAGATGGACGTAATGTAGTCAGGGAATGGGCTCGTATGTCTGTAAAACCGACGGCGTTTCTTGTATCCTGTAACCATATTGCTGCGGGAATGGTAACAGAAGCGAAAAAACAAGGAATTCGAATGCCAGAAGATATTACGATTATCGGATGTGATGATCAAGAAGTGGCAGATATATTAGGTATAACAACGATTTCGCATCCTAGTAAAAATGTTGGGATAAAAGCGTTTGAATTATTATATAAAAAGATTAATGAAGAGAAATTAGATGTGAAGCATATAGAGTTATTACCAGAGTTAGTGGATAGAGAAACAACTTAATGGAGAAGGTGTGAAAATCGCTTTTCAAAATTGCGTTTGGTATAATTATGGACAATCTATGAGGGCTAAAAGGGGTTTTGATATGAGATCAAAAGTAGTAAAAGTAATTCTACTCATTACAATTGCATCTTTCTGTTTATTTGCATATGGCTTTGTTTCAGGTGTAAATGATGTATTAAATCCGAAAGCTTCAAATTTAATAAAAAAGACTGATGTAGTGGCAAAAGAGAAAAAGAAAACGGGAACATTACAAATAGTTAGTTTAGGTGATTCATTAACACGTGGTGTTGGTGATAAAGAAGGAATTGGCTATATTGGGCGTATGAAAGAGGATTTACAAAAAGATTATAAGCAAAAGATTGCATTAACAAACTTAGCTGTTAGTGGTGCAAAAATGCCTGACTTATTAAAACAAATTGAGAGTAGTGGCGCTCAATATTCAATTAAGCAAGCAGATGTAATCGTTTTAACAATTGGAGGAAATGATTTATTTCCTGGCTGGGAATCGCTTGGAAAGATAGATTTAGAAACATACCGTCCTGATACAGCGACGTTCCAAAATGAAGCGAAGAAAATAATAGAAGAAATTCGTAAGTTAAATACAGATAGCCCTATTTTTTGGCTTGGTTTATACAATCCTTTTGAAGATGTAGAAGATTTAAAAGGTTCTTCAAACATCGTTGTAGATTGGAATGCATCTTTAGAGAAATTAGCGCTAAATGCTAAAAATGTATATATTACACCGACATTTGATCTATTCCAAAATCGTGGGAAAGAATTATTATACTCCGATCATTTTCATCCGAATGAAGTAGGGTATACATATATGGCAGACCGATTAGTTCAAAATGTTGCGAGTAAATTAAAACTAGAACAAGGAGGGATAAAATGACGACGATACTTTCCGTACGAGACGTGAAGAAGGTAATTGGAAAGAAGACAATTGTAGAGAATATTTCCTTCGATGTAAAACAAGGGGAAGTGTTTGGCTTCCTAGGGCCGAATGGTGCCGGAAAAACGACTACAATTCGAATGTTAGTTGGATTGATTAAAGAAACAGAAGGTACGATTTCTATCGGTGGTTATTCGATTAAGGAAAATTTCAGAGAAGCGATGCGTCAAATAGGGAGTATCGTTGAAAACCCAGAACTGTATACATATTTAACTGGATGGGAAAATTTAAAACAATTTGCCCGTATGCTAGGTGATATATCAGATGAACGTATTCTTGAAATTGCTCAGATGGTTCATTTGGACGAAAGAATTCACGACAAGGTAAAGACATACTCACTCGGTATGAAGCAGCGCCTTGGAATTGCCCAGGCACTTCTTGGAAATCCCAAATTGCTCATATTAGATGAGCCAACAAATGGTTTAGACCCAGCTGGAATTAGAGAACTTAGGGAATTTATACATAAGCTTGTGAAAGAAGAAAATATGAGTGTGTTTATTTCAAGTCACTTGCTAAGTGAAGTACAAATGATATGCGATCGTGTTGCTATTATTCATAAAGGAAAAATGATAACAGTTGCACCGATTGAAGAGTTAATTAAAACAGCAAGTGATCGTGTAGAATGGATTGTTACACCGATCTCTAAGGCGAAAAATATGCTTGAAGATGCTGAGGAAGTAAGGGAAGTAAGTATAGAAGGTGATCGATTACTATGCCGCATGGATATTGCATCTATAAGTAGTTGGAATAAACTCTTTGTAGAAAATGGGATAGATGTACATAGCGTTAAGGAACTGGTATTTACGCTAGAAGATTTATTTATTGAACTCACAAGGGGTGAGCAGCATGCGTGAATTTGCGAATCTAGTTTTAAATGAATCGGAGAAAATTTATCGTAAGAAACGTATTTTTGTTGTCATGCTTATTTTAGCAATTTTGATCCCACTTTTCGTGTATGCTCAGTATCGTGAAATAGAAACGACGCAAAAAAGACTCGGTACAACGGATTGGAAAGTTTCATTACAACAACAAATTGTTGATTCACAGAACCGTTTGAATAACTCTAGGTTGCCAGAAGAATGGCGTGATTGGCTAAAGGTAAGAGTGGAGCAACAACAATATTATTTAGATCATGATATTAACCCGATGGCGCCGGGCGCACCGACTTTTGTAAGAGCATTTATTGAGCAAGGAATTACATTATTTATTCCGCTTCTTGTAATGATTGTCGCTATTGATATTGTTTCAGGAGAACGAAGTGATGGGACGATGAAGATGTTACTTACACGGCCGATTCGGCGCTGGAAAATACTTCTTAGCAAGTACGTGACGATGTTATTTTTCATTTCACTCATACTGCTTCTTGTAGGTTTGTTTGCTTACGTATTATCTGGGCTTGTATTTGGATACTCTGGATGGAACTTGCCTGTTTTAACAGGATTCGTCATTGATAAGGAGACATTAAATACGAATTTTGTACATCTTATTCCGCAGTGGCAATACATCTTAATGGCGTATGGATTAGCTTGGTTTGTTGCTATCGTTGTCGGAACTATATCATTTATGGTCTCTGTTTTAATTCGTAATACACCAGCCGGTATGGGCGTTATGCTAGCCGCATTAATTGCAGGAGGCATTTTAAGCTCATTCGCAACATCTTGGGAAGGTGCGAAATATATTTTTAGTGTGAACTTAACGTTAACGGATTATTTATCAGGAAAATTACCTGCATTACAAGGTTTATCGATGGGATTTTCTTTAATGAATTTAACTGTTTGGGCAGTTGTTTCCCTTATTATTTCGTTTGTAGTATTTACAAGGCAGGATATGGTGAATTAATTGGACAGGAAGTGAAAGTATGGAAAACATTTTGCAGAATGATTGGGGACCATTACTGGGGCCAGAATTTGAGAAAGAATACTATCAAAATTTAGCTAACTTTTTAAAAGAAGAGTATGAGGAGCATGTGATTTATCCAAAGGTAGAAGCTATTTTTAACGCTCTTCAGTATACAAGCTATGAAAATACAAAGGTGGTCATTTTAGGACAGGATCCATATCATGGGCCGAATCAAGCGCATGGTTTAAGCTTTTCTGTACAACCTGGTATTAAAACACCACCGTCATTGTTAAATATGTATAAAGAACTTCGAGATGAATATGGTTATGAAATTCCGAATAACGGTTATTTAGTAAAGTGGGCGGAGCAAGGAGTTTTATTATTAAATACTGTGTTAACGGTTCGTCAAGGTGAGGCGAATTCTCATAAGGGAAAAGGATGGGAGCATTTCACAGATCGCGTAATCGAGTTATTAAATGATCGTGAAAAACCAGTTATCTTCATATTGTGGGGACGTCATGCACAGGCGAAGAAGAAGTTAATCACGAATACAAATCATCATATTATTGAGTCTGTACACCCAAGTCCATTATCGGCAAGACGAGGTTTCTTTGGTAGTAAACCGTACTCTAAAGTAAATACGATTTTAGCTAGTATGGGCGAAAGAGAAATTGATTGGGAAATTCCAAATTTATAAATAGAAAAGGTAGTTAACAGTCGTTAACTACCTTTTTATTATTGTTGTTCGTTCTTTAGTTTTGCATCTAGTACAAAAGTACCGAATGGGATAACTGATGAAACGAATGCCCCAAGTGCCCATAAAATTGATTTACGGTGTACGATTGTTACTTGAATTACTGCAAAGATGAATAGAATAAATAAAACGCCATGAGCCATGCCTGTAATTTTAACAGCTGTTGCAAATCCTGCGAAATATTTCAATGGCATTGCTACAAATAATAGTAGTAGGAAAGAAATCCCCTCAACGAGTCCAATTGCTCTTAATCGTCCGATTGGTGTAGATAACATGTAAAGTAGCCTCCTTTAACGTATGCTTGTTTATAGTAAATTTGTATTCTTTTTCAAAATAAAATAGTCTATTTTGTTTCATTATATACAAAAAGAAAGTTTACACTACGAGAATAGTGCAAAGTTCAAAATATAGTCACAAAAGCATGAGAATTTAAATAAAAACCTATTTGAAGTGTTTGACTTCAAATAGGTTTTATGAGTGAAAATATTAAACAAGTGCTTCCGTTTTTAAAACGAATTTCTCTACAACTTTTGCAACGCCATCATTCATATTTGTATCTGTTACATAGTTTGCAATTTTTTTAATATCATCTGGTGCGTTGCCCATTGCAACACCAAGACCGGCAAATTCAATCATTGCCTGATCGTTATAGCTATCGCCCATTGCGATAACTTCTTCGCGTTTAATACCAAGTTTTTGGATTAGTTGGTTTAGGCTTGTTCCTTTTGTAACACCATATTCAGTAAATTCTAAGAAGAATGGTTTTGAACGCATAACGCTTAATTGGCCTTCTAGTTGTTTTTGTAGTTTCTTTTCTACTTCAACAAGGCGTTCAGCTTCTTTGTTCATTAATACTTTTACTACAGGCTCTTTAACAGCAGCTTTAAAGTCATCTACTACAACAATTGGCATACCAGTAATATCGCCCTCAATTTCAGTATAAGGATTATTTTCTTCTGTTACGATATCATCGCCAATATAAGTATGAATCCATACGTCTTCAGTTTTACTAATTTCAAATAGGTTGTGAACGATTTCAGGAGATAGCGTACTACTAAAGATTTCTTCGTTTGTTTTACAGTTAATAATTTTTGCGCCATTAAAAGATAGAATGAAACTACCGTATTCTTCTAAACGAAGTTCTTTAGCTACATTGCGCATACCAAACGTTGGACGTCCAGAAGCCAGTACAACTTTAACCCCTTGCTCTTGTGCTGTCATTAAAGCCTCTTTCGTGCGAGGTGAAATAGTATGGTCATCACGTAATAAAGTATCATCTAAATCTAAAACAATCATTTTATAAGTCATATAGGAAATTCCTCTCTTTGTTGGAATAGAAATAAATTTTTATGAAGATATTGGGGAATATATATAGTAAGACATCGAACCTCTTTTCATGAAAATCAGAAAGGTTCTGCATTGTTAGTATAAATTATCATGAGCGTGTTGCCCATGATAATTTATCATTATCGTAACAACTCTAAAGGTAGAGTGCAATAATGGAAGTTTTCCAATTTACGATAGTTGCTTTTCGTTCGAACGAGAAAATAGTATTTCCAGCAAAATAGCCATTACGGATCCGAGAACGAGACCGTTACTTAAGAATGATGCTAAAAATGGTGGCAGCGTAGAAAATGCTTCTGCCGGAATGAACATAACTCCAACACCTGTAAAGATTGAAAGACCTGCTACTTTAAATAAACGTTCTTTATTTTGTACAGTGTCATATTCGCGAAAAGCGAGACCAATCATGCTTGCAAATACAGGGTAAATCGCAGCATACCCAACTGCAACGGGGATTGCTGCAAAGAATGAAGTAATCTTTGGGAATATACTAACAAGAATGATAAAGCTTGACCCTAACATAAATGGGAGGCATTTATAAATATTTGTCGTTGCGATAAATCCTGCTGATCCAGAAATGGCAACAGGACCAATGGCTGAAAATAGGCCGCCTAGTAATTGATTTATTCCTGTTATAATGCCAGCTTGTTTGAAGCGATCTGGAGCGGCATCTTCTTCATACTTAGAAACAACCTTTTGTACAACGCGAATACTTGCTAACATGTTTGTTAGAAGTAGTAGTGTGACGAAAACTACTGTAATTGCCATGTTCCATTCAATGCGAGGCATTCCGAAAACAAATAGAGATGGAAGACGAATTATATCTGTCACAGGTGTTACTGGATTAGATAATCCGAAGCATGCGAATAATATCCAGCCGAAGACGATACTGAAAAGAACGGAATATTGTCCAATAATAGGTAGCTTCATAATGAAAAAAGATAGTAAAATAACAACGAGTGAAAGAATAAATACGTTGGTCTGTACTTCTGTGTGTTGTCCATCAAGACCAAACATGCCTTTTAAGAAGGAGCCACTAAGTTGTGCGACGAGAAGGAATAAATATGTTCCAATTACTGTCGGTGTAAAGTAACGAACTAGTTTATCAATAAGTCCAAAAACACTAAGAATAATACAAATGATTCCACTTAATAGGAAAGCGTACTGGAGGACCTTAAGCGTTTCATTGCTTGATCCAAATAATACGACGCCTAAACTTGCATAAAGGGAGAAAATTCCCCACCAAAGGCCTGCAGGACCTTCTTGAATAGGAAGTTTATGCCCAAATATAGCTTGCAAGAGACCAGCAAATCCGAGAACAAATAATGTTCTTTGTACAAACGCGATGGCTTCAGCGCCATCAAGACCGTAACTAGTCGCGACACTAATTGGTACAATAAGACTTCCAGCTAAAATAAATAGTGCCCATTGCAAGGCAGAAAGAAATATCTTCATTATATCGACCTCTTTCATAGATTCCGTTTCTAGTATATACGTATTTCATTTCCTCTGGCAAAGATTGTAGATAGAGAAAAGAGTTGAAACATAATATGAGTGCACGTAAGCAATTATGGATAGCAGTTGTATGTATGACTTTTGTTGTAATTCTAGGAACGCTAGGATTTATGACAATTGAAGAGATTAGTTTATTTCAAGCATTTTGGATGACGATGATTACTGTGTTAACTGTTGGATATGGAGATGCGGTTCCTGTAACGCAGGCGGGAAAAGTTTTTGCTCTTCTTATTATACCTATTGGCGTCGGTATCGTTACGTATGCAATTGGGGTAGTAGCAGCTATGATTATTGAAGGGAATTTATTTCATGCAGTGCGGAGGAAGAAGATGGATAAACAAATAGCACAGTTAGAAAATCATATTATAGTGTGTGGATGTGGTAGAGTAGGGCTTCAAGTTGTATATGAATTGCAGGAAAAGAAAATTCGATTTGTAGTTGTGGATAAAGATGAAAGTATATTGGAGCAGGAAAAACTTTTATATGTACACGGGGATGCAACGGAAGATCAAGTATTACATAACGCTGGAATTTCGAAGGCAGCGGGTCTAGTTGCTATCGTAGCAAACGATGCTGAAAATGTATTTATTACATTAACAGCAAGAGGACTGAACGATGCAATTAAAATTGTAGCGAGAGCTGAAAAGCCAGAAACAGAAGAGAAATTACGACGCGCTGGTGCGAATAAGGTTATTAATCCATCTAGTATGGCAGGAATTCATATCGCAAAAGGTATTGCGAATCCGCTAACAGTTCATTATATTGATACAGTGTTATATGGAGTAGAACAGTCATTTGTCATTGAAGAAATTTTAGTTGGCAAAGATTCTATATTAATTGGTAAATCGTTATTAGAGAGCGATGTGAGAAATCAGTTTGATGTAACATTGGCTATTTTAAGGGATGGGAATATTATCCACAATCCAACAGGGCAGGAAAACTTGCAAGAACATGATATGATAATAGTATTTGGTTCAGTGGAGAAACTGGGGCAATTTGAGAAAGAACTACAAAGTAAGAGGTGACAAGGAATGCAAGTATCTAGCGATAAGGTTTTAAATAAAATGGCGAGTGAAATTGCAAAGGCAAAAAGTAGTGAAGGACAAAAATCAAAAGAGCATTTATTAGTTGTGCGTGCATTATGTGATTTATTATTAGATGAACAAGTTGAGCCTTCTACGTATAGAGAACCACAAGTTCAATCACAAATAATCGGATCTCAGCCTATAACAACAGTTCAACCGGTTATGCCAGTTTCTGGAGAGCCTGTGTATATAAAAGAAGAAGGTGCAAATGGTAATTCTTTATTTGATTTTTAAGGATTAAATCGTTTGGATTATATGTGAAAATTGCTTATGATAAAAATAAAAAGGGGAATTAAGATGAAAATTTTCTTTTTACTAGGTTGTATTGCAGCGGGATTATCTGTTGCATTAGGGGCTTTTGGAGCACATGGTTTAGAAAATAAAATTTCTGCAAAAATGTTAGAAGTGTGGAAGACGGGCGTTACATATCAAATGTTTCATGCAGGTGGCTTATTTGTAGTCGCTCTATTAATGGACAAAATGCAATCATCACTTTTAAGCGCTGCGGGTTGGCTTATGGTAGCTGGGATTATTATGTTCTCAGGCAGTCTTTATGCATTAAGTACAACAGGTATTAAATTCTTTGGCCCAATTACACCTCTCGGTGGTGTAGCGTTTATTGTGGCGTGGATTTTAGTCGGAACTGCAGTTGTAAAAGGGTTATAAAAAACAAAAGCTGGCATTTGCCAGCTTTTTTTTATGGTCTTGGAGCATAAGTTGCTTGTTGGCCAGGTAAATACGTAATTTCTCCTGGGAATTCTACATAATCTAAGTAGATCATTAGTAGCAAATAGCGCTTTCCAGATTTCGGTTCACTAATTACGATATGATCACGGCCAGCTGCCTCGATGATCCCTGTATAAGATTGTGTACCAAGCGAACTACCACGTTCATAGGTCATTACAACTGTAGCCTGCTTACCTTTGTTTAAACGAAGGATGTTTTCAATATACGATTGCTCTAGTGGTAACATACCTTGAGAAACTGCCAATTGAGCCTGAGCAGCTTGTTGTTGCATCGCTTGCTGTTGTTGCTGTTGCTGCGCGGTCATTTGTTGCGGTTGTACATAAGTTCCAGATGGTTGATAAAAACCCGTTCCATAGTATGGATTTTGTTGCTGTGCCATTCAAAAATCCCTCCTCATTTTCATTCCTTAATATACGCTTGGACAATCCTCACCGGATGGTTGGAAGAAGCAGTGCTTTTTAAACCGTCCAGAGTTTTGCTGGTCATACCAAGTTGGTGGGCAAGGACCTTCAGGTCTGAAAAACCATAAAGCGAAATTTGCAGGCCAAAAACGTTGTCCTTGAATGGTCCGTCTTGCTAAGGCAATGTCTTGTTCGCGTGCTCGTTGATAAAAATACCCTTTTTGAGTAGCTTCAAAACCACCAGGATTTTGATAAACCATCTGACGTAAGTTCCGTACTTTTTTAAAATCTAAACAATTTCCTCGGACACGATTTACACCGACATTTCCAACCATTAGCATGCCTTGTTGGCCTTCTCCTTCAGCTTCAGCACGCATGAGTCTAGCTAATAACTTTACATCTTCTTCTGTATGTGCGATAACACCCATTATGTGTCACCTCTCTTTTTGGAATACCCTTTGGAAAGAGGTTTTTTCTAGATGAAGTGTGGAACAATTACTAGTTCATACGTATGAGAAAAAGGACTCGGATATGACAACCAAACGAAGTTTTACATTGAGAGAGGAAAATAAAAAAGCTAGCGTGTGCTAGCTTTTTATCATTAAAATATTTTGGATCATAAGTTTGAGAAGAAATCACCAACGGAACGCATTGTTAATACGAACCAATTTGCTTTTTCTACTTCTTCTGTCGTTTTTGCAGCAACTTTCATACTTTTATTTCCATCTAAAAATCCGTATTTATCAGTTGGTTCTAAAACGATGGAACCGACCTTTGCATCTTTCTTAATAGGAGCAACTAAATGTCCATCTTCAGCGAGTGACTTATCCGCTTCAGTAGAAATTTTGTAAGGTGCTTTGCTACCTTTTGCAGTAACTACTGTCACTTCTTTTTCTGGTACAGCTGTTACGTAGTCTTCTTTTCCTTTTACTACAGAAATTTTGTTATTTTTATCTACTTTTAATTTCTGTTTTTCGAAGTTATTAAATCCGTATTCAATTAATGCGCGAGATTCTGTGAAACGTTCGTCCATTGATTTCGTTTTAATAATAACTGAAATAAGGCGTAAATCACCGCGTTTTGCTGTAATAGTGAATCCATATCCAGCGGTATCAGAACTTCCTGTTTTTAAACCATCTGCTCCTTCATAGGAGAAAGCAGCACCTGGTAACATCCAGTTCCAATTTTCCATACGAATTGGTTTCGGATGATTATCTGGGAAGTTTCTAAATCTTTGTTTTGTATCCTCTAGCATTTCTGGATACTTTGTAATAATTGTTTTTGAAAGAATACCCATATCGCGAGCTGACATAGAGTTTTCTCCATTCGGATCAGTTCCTTCAGGATGTTTCCCTTTTAAATCAGCGTTATTCAACCCAGTAGCGTTTACAAATTTATATTTCTTTAACCCTAGTTTTTTCGCATGTTCATTTGCAATATTTAAGAAGTTCTTTTCACTGCCTGCAAGTAATTCTGCTAAAGCAATACTAGATCCATTCGCAGAGAAGATAACGATAGAATGATATAATTCTCTTACAGTATATTGGCGTCCCTTTTCGAACGGTACGTTAGAGAATTCATTATTACGTGAAACTTCATAAGCGTAATCTGAAATGTTTACTTTCGTATCCCAAGTGATTTTTCCTTCTTTAATTGCTTCTAATACGGCATAAACAACAATTAATTTTGACATACTAGCGATAGCTAGTAATTCATCTGGATTTTGTTCATGCAGTATTTTTCCTGTATCTGCATCAAATAGAAGTGCAGCAGCTGCCTCTATATGTATTTTTTCTCCCGCATGGGATGTTGTTACTCCTAAGGAAGAAATTAACAATAGAAACAATAGTAAAATAGACAAGATTTTCTTCATATACATTATCACCTTCGCATCGTTATTAGCATATAGCTCGTACCAGCTTAGCATAAATTTGGATGTGAAAAGGTTACAATATTACAAGAAATTTGAAAAGAATTTGTCGATTTTTGTTCAAATTTGCAGAGAAAAGAAGTTTTTTGAGAAGAAATATAGAGGATAATAAAAAAAGGAACGAAATTCGTTCCTTTTTCATTATTATATGTGTAAAAATTTCTCTACTTTTTCGTCTGGTAAAATGTTCCCAACGAAGAATGTACCGAATTCACCGTAACGAGCACTTACTTCATCGAAGCGCATTTCATATATAAGCTTCTTAAATTGAAGAACATCGTCAGCGAATAATGTTACGCCCCACTCGAAATCGTCGAATCCGACTGATCCTGAAATTACTTGGCGTACTTTCCCTGCGTATTGGCGACCGATTTTACTGTGACTATACATCATTTTTTTACGTTCTTCCATAGGAAGCATGTACCAGTTGTCATCACCTTGGCGACGCTTGTCCATTGGGTAGAAGCAAATATGATTTGCTTTTGGTAACTCAGGATATAAGCGAGCTAAGATTTGTGGGTTTTGGTATGGATCTTCATCAGCTGGAAGGTAGTTGCTTAGTTCAACAACAGATACGTAAGAATATGCAGGAACTAAATATTCAGCTAATGTTGTTTTATTTAATTCTGTTTCGATTTCATTTAACTCTTCCATTGTTGGACGTAAGATCATAAGCATAATATCTGCTTTTTGACCAACAACTGTATACATTGCATGACTGCCTTTTTTCGCAGTAGCTACTTCGTTCCATTTTTCAACGACATTTAAAAATTCAGACACTGCTTGTCCGCGTTCGTCACTAGATAATGTTTTCCATGCTGCCCAATCAATAGAACGTAAATCATGTAAACAATACCAGCCATCTAACGTTGTTGTTGCTTCACTCATTCTATTCACCTCAGTTAATGATATTTTACACGTTAACTATAGCATATATAGGGTTAAAAACATCTACATAAAGTTTCGGCGCATAAAATTGTCACATTTATATTTATTGGAAAACGGGAGAAAATAAGGCTTAAGTAGGCTTTATTTCTATGCTGAATTTTATGAAAATATAATCATTTTCATTTTATCTATTTTTTGGGAGCTATAAGTTTAAAATATAGAGGAAAAGCAGTATTCTTAAAGATAGAGTTTTTTAACATATGTAGGAGGGTTTATTCGTGAGCAACTTATTTACAACAGTAAAAGAAAAAGTTCAAGGAAAAGGCATTTCTATCGTACTTCCTGAAGGAACTGATGAAAGAATTTTAGGCGCTGCAGAGCGTTTAGCAAAAGAAGAGTTAGTAAAACCAATTTTAGTTGGTAATAAAGAAGAAATTAGCGCAAAAGCTGCTAGCATGAACTTAACATTAGCAGGCGTTGATATTTATGACCCAGCTACATACGAAGAAATGGATGCAATGGTAGCATCTTTCGTTGAACGCCGTAAAGGTAAAGCAACAGAAGAAGATGCTCGCAAAATCCTTAAAGACGAAAACTACTTCGGTACAATGCTTGTATACATGGGCAAAGCACAAGGTTTAGTAAGTGGTGCAGCTCACTCTACAGCTGATACAGTTCGTCCAGCACTTCAAATTATTAAAACAAAACCAGGCGTTACAAAAACTTCAGGCGTATTCATCATGGTACGTGAAGAAGAGAAGTATGTATTCGCTGATTGCGCAATTAACATTGCACCAAACAGCCAAGATTTAGCTGAAATTGGTATCGAAAGTGCGAAAACTGCTGAACTATTCGGCATTGACCCACGCGTTGCTATGTTAAGCTTCTCTACAAAAGGTTCTGCGAAATCTCCAGAAACAGAAAAAGTTGTAGAAGCAACTCGCATTGCGAAAGAAATGGCTCCTGAATTAACTTTAGATGGAGAATTCCAATTCGATGCTGCATTCGTACCATCTGTAGCTGAGAAGAAAGCTCCAGGTTCTACAATTAAAGGTGATGCTAACGTATTCGTATTCCCAAGCCTAGAAGCTGGTAATATCGGCTACAAAATCGCTCAACGCTTAGGTAACTTCGAAGCAGTAGGACCAATCTTACAAGGTTTAAACATGCCTGTAAATGACCTATCTCGTGGATGTAACGAAGAAGAAGTGTACAAGTTAGCTTTAATTACAGCAGCTCAAGCACTTTAATTCTATAACGAATTGAAATAAAGACCGTCGCTATAATAGCGACGGTCTTTATTTTTCTAAGCCAAGTGCTTTATTGTTACGATCAATAATACGTTGTAAATTTGTCTCATATAAAGGTATTTCATCTATTGTTAATTGAGATGGTGTTAGCTTTGGAGCGAATTGTTGCAATGTTTTTAAAAGGCGCATCATTAAATCTTGTACTGTAATTGTTTCGCCAAGTAATTCAGAGAGTGAAGCCATCGTACTCGGTACAATTTCAGGGTACGTAAATCGCGTTTCTTCTCCTTGAATTGCTACGTTGTAGAAATCACGAACGAGTGCGGCACGCTCAGAACCGCTTCCTGTCGCACATAAGTAAATTTGTACAGCAACGCCTCCGCGAATACGACGCTGAGAAATACCAGCAAATTTTTGATCGCGAATGCTCAAATCATAGCTACCAGGACAATAAGAACCAACAATCTCTTTTGCCTCGATAGTAACGTCGTAATCTTTTAACATTTCCTTAATTAAATGCCACATCGTATCGTATCCAAGATCAATATCGATACCTTTTTCTGTTTCTTGGAATAAAAGTGATACGTTTAAAACACCTTCATCAAGTACGACCGCAAGTCCACCGGAATTACGAACGATAACATTGAAGTTGTTTTCTTTTAAAAAGGAAATACCTTCTTCTAAATGTGGTAGGCGCGAATCTTGAATGCCAAGAACAATTGTATTGTGATGAACCCAAGAACGCATTGTTGCAGCTGATTTACCATTTCCGATACTTGTGCATAATGTGTCATCCATTGCGAATGACTGAAGTGCATGGAATGTTGGTCCTAAACTAGACTGATCTACAATACGCCACTCTGGCTGAGATAAAATTGAACGGGAACTGCTCATATAACTAACCCCTTATTTATAAAATGACAACCTCTATTATAGCAAAAAATGAAGAAAGGGGTTTTCTCGGATATAAAGTGAAAGAATAAAAAGGATGCATGCAATGCATCCTTTTTATTCTGCAATTTTTTCTAAGTTACCGTTTCGATCCATGCGGAAAGATGTTTGTGAGCGTTCCTCATCATCCATTACTGCTAATTTACGAGCACGGTTCATAATATTCATAAGTGTTTCGTAATCCTCTTGTACAGTATGAGATTGTTGTTCTAATTTTTCTAGTTTCTTTTCTAGTTCTTCATTTCGGAGTATTTGCGCTTTAATTTCTTGTTTCAATCTCGTATTCTCGTTTTCAAGAGCTGTTACCTTTATATTTGAAGATCCAACTGTTTGTAAAAAGTAAATAACATCTTGCATTGTTATTGAACTTTTTGAAGCGGGAACAGTCGGTTCTTGATATGGACTAGCTTCTTTATATTGGACAGCTGTTTCGTGTGGCACTAGTTCCTCGTAATCAGTTATTGATCCTGAGGCTGTTGGTGTATAAAGTAAACGTTTTTTCGCTTGTTCACCGCTCGCAGCACGCATTTTATCTTTACGATGTTTTTTTGCTAGTTGAAGAGCCTGCTCATAACTATAACGAACGACAGCGTTCCAGCGGAAACCACAAGCAGCGGATGTGCGGTTTAACTGATCTCCTACTTCTTCAAATGCATTTAATTGAGTACTTCCTTCTCGAACATGGCGAAGCACCGTTTCAGCAAGTAATAAATCGTCCTCGTCTGTCCAAGCATCTTGTCTTACTTTCATAGATTCAACTCCCTTTCTTTTTATGAACTTCCTATTTTTATAATGGGCAAAAAAATGAGCTTTTATACAAAGCTTTTAAAAATATAGTAGATTTCAATGAAGAGAAAAAATGTGGCTATGAATGATGAAAGCTTTTGAAGGAGAAAATATACAAAATAGGTAGCCTTATATAGGAATAGAGCTATGCCCGGAGACTTGCAACAAGCTTCAAAGAGCGGTAAAATACCATTTAGTGTTTATTTTTAAATGTACTTGTGAAAAGTTTAAAATAGAGGAAGTGTTATATAATGGGAAACGAATTTCGTGTGTGTGATGATTGTCAGGCAACGAACGTTAAAACGTTGATTCCGAAGTTAAAAAAAGTAGATTCATGTGCAACGATTGAGGTTGCATGTCAGTCTTACTGTGGCCCTGGTCGTAAAAAATCATTCGCGTTTGTAAATAATCGTCCAGTTGCGGCTCCAACAGAAGACGAATTAATTGTAAAAATTGAAGCAAAGTTAAATAAGTAAGAAAAAGAAGAGTGAACAGATTACTCTTCTTTTTTTATGTCCATAAGATAGCGTTTTGTATGAATTCGTATTTCAAAATAATGGTTGACAGTCTTTTGACGTGGTAGGTAGAATAGAAAGTGTCTGATTCTGAGAATCATTATCAGGAAAATATCAATTCATCTAATTTTTTTATTACTATTTGAGAATAAATTTCATTTTATTAAATATATGTTGTTGGTTAGGATGGTTGAGGGATGGAAGCGAGCGCAAGGAGTATAGAACAGCAAGATGTGAATGTTAAAGAGATTAAGAGCAGACCGCTCGTTGCCTCTATTATTTTAATAGCAGGCACAATTTTGTTAGCTTTAAGCATGGCAGTTTCTATTTCGTTTGGTGCTGCAGATATTAGTTTAAAGACTGTTTGGCAAGCTGTATTTCAGTTTGATGGGTCTATAACGCATCATAACGTAATTCAAGAACTTCGCATGCCTAGAGCAATAGGGGGCGTAGTTGCAGGTGCCTTTTTAGCAGTATCAGGAGCAATTATGCAAGGGATGACACGGAATCCGCTTGCATCACCATCGTTAATGGGGATTACAGATGGTGCTGTATTCGGGATTGCAATTATGTATGCATTCTTCCCTAATTCACCTTATTTAATGTTTGTTATTGCATCTTTTATTGGAGCTGCGTTTGGAGCGAGCATTGTATATGGTATTGGGTCTTCTTCACCAGGTGGATTAACGCCTGTGAAATTAGCTTTAGCTGGAGCTGCAATTAGTGCTTTATTAGGGGCAATTTCATCCGGAATTGCATTGTATTTCAATCTTGCCCAAGAGGTGAGTATGTGGAATGCAGGCGGCGTTGCTGGAGTGAAATGGCAAAGTATTAATATGTTAGTACCGATTGGTCTTGTTTGTCTCATTATAGCAATTATGATGTCGAGATATATTACCATTTTAAGCTTTGGTGAAGAAATTGCGATTGGGCTAGGTCAAAATACTACATTAATTAAATTCATTGGAACAGTACTTGTTCTTGTATTAACGGGTTCTGCGGTTTCTATGGCAGGATCAGTTGGATTTGTTGGTCTTGTAATTCCACATATGACTCGTTTCCTTGTAGGCTCAGATTATAGATGGGTTATTCCATGTTCTGCTGTCTTAGGTGGATTGTTAATTGAATGTGCAGATATGTTATCTCGCGTTATTAATCCACCATTTGAAACACCAATTGGAGCAATTACAGCGCTAATTGGTGTTCCATTCTTCCTCTACTTAGCACGTAACGAAGGGAGAGGAAAAATGTGAGGACGAGCGTCTTAACAAAAAAGAACGTTTCTATTTTAACGATTTTAGTAGGATTAATCGTTGCTGTATTTTTAGTAAGCTTAAATACAGGAACATTTAAAATACCTCCAATGGATGTATTAAAGTCATTGGTTGGATTAGGTGCAGAAGATCAATCTGTTATTTTATTTGAATTTCGTATGCCACGTATGGTTATTGCTATATTAGTTGGTTCTGCATTAGCTATGTCAGGAGCAATTTTGCAAGGGTTATCACGAAACCCACTGGCTGATCCAGGTATTATCGGCATTAACGCTGGAGCGGGATTAACAGTTGTTGTATTCGTCTACTTTTTCTTTGGAAAAGTTGGAACAGGTACACTTTTATCTGTATTTATCCTTCCATTCTTCGCGCTAGTTGGTGCGATATTGGCAGCGGTTATAATTTATTTACTAGCATGGAAAGACGGCGTTTCATCAACTCGATTAATTCTTGTTGGTATCGCTGTTGCAGCCGGATTTGGTGCTGTTAGTTTAATTTTTTCTATGAAGATGACATCTAACGACTTCCGTTTTGCAACGATTTGGTTGGCAGGAAGTTTATGGGGAACAGATTGGAAGTTTGTACTAAGTGTACTCCCATGGATGGTTATTTTCTTACCACTTGCCATTAGTAAAGCACACATATTAAATGTAATGAATTTAGGCGACTCTACAGCAGTTGGCCTTGGTGTAAACGTAGAAAAGGAAAGACGTAAATTATTATTTATTGCAGTTTGTTTAGCTGGTGCATCTGTTGCTGTTGCGGGCGGCATTGGTTTTATCGGTTTAATGGCTCCTCATTTAGCGAGACGCCTCGTTGGTGGTAAACATCAAATTATGTTACCAACGGCTGCATTAATAGGAACGTTCTTACTTTTATTTGCAGATGTAATTTCAAGAAGAGTGTTACCAACTTCAGAAATACCGGTCGGTCTTGTTATTTCTGTAATTGGCGCACCATATTTCATATATTTACTTATGAGGACAAAATAAAGGGAGGCTTTTTGTATGGCAACTTTAGCAGTTGATGCGGTATCTGTTGGCTATAATGAAGGGTTAATTATAGATGGATTAACAGTTGAAATTCCGGAAGGGCAAATTACAACGATTATTGGACCAAATGGTTGTGGGAAATCCACATTATTAAAAACGGCTTCTCGTATTTTGAAAGCAAAACGAGGTACTGTTTATCTTGATGGAAAAGCAATTGAGAAACAGCCAACGAAAGAAATCGCAAAGAAAATGGCGATTTTACCACAAACTGCAGAAGTGCCAACAGGCCTTACTGTATTTGAACTTGTTTCATATGGACGTTTTCCTCACCAAAAAGGATTTGGAACATTGAAAGAAGAGGATTATCGCTATATTCATTGGGCACTTGAAGTGACGGGGATGACAGAATTCGCAAATCGTCCAGCAGAAGCTTTATCAGGTGGGCAGCGTCAACGTGTATGGATTGCGATGGCTCTTGCACAAGGAACAGATTTACTTGTGTTAGATGAACCAACAACATACTTAGATATGGCTCATCAACTTGAGGTATTAAACTTACTGAAGAAGTTAAACAAAGAAGAAGGCAGAACGATTGTTATGGTTATTCACGATTTAAATCATGCTTCTCGTTTTTCTGATCATATGATTGCATTAAAAGCAGGTAAGTTAATGAAACAAGGAACGCCAGATGAAGTTATGACGAGTGAAACACTTCGTAACGTATTTGAGATTGAAGCACAAATCGTTCCATGTCCAGTAAACTGTAAACCGATTTGTTTAACATACGATTTAGCGATGATTAATAATCAATTGCGTAAAAAAGCATAAGTAGAACCCCCCTCGTAAAGAGGGGGACTTCTAATGGACGTTGAGCTTCTTACTTACAAATGGGAAGTTGAACGCCCGTTAGAATGGGTCATTAACAACGGTTAATAAATATATATTAATTAGTTGTTATTTCCGTTTCTTATAGTTCATTGTAACTTATAAGATAAATACAGCCAGAAGGAGTGGGAACATGAAGAATTTTAAAATGGCACTATTAGCAATGGTACTAGTTGTTACTTCTGTACTATTTGCAGCTTGCTCTAACAAAGAAGAAGAAAAGAAAGCAGATGCGAAGACTGAAGAGCGCACTGTACAACACGCAAAAGGGGAAATTAAAATCCCTGCAAATCCAAAGAAAATTGCTGACCTTAGTGGTTCAACAGAAGAATTATTAATTTTCGGTATGAAACCGATTATTACTGCAAATACAACACAAGAAAAAATTGATGGACATATTGCAAAGAAATTAGAAGGTGTGAAGCCAGTAGGTTCTGCTTGGGGTGATAAAATTAACATTGAAGCAGTAGCTGCCGCAAAACCAGATTTAATTATTGTAAACAATCGTCAAGAAAAGATTTATGATCAATTATCTAAAATTGCACCAACAGTTATGTTAAAAACTCCATTAGACCAATGGCGTCCAAAATTCGAAGAAGTAGGTCAAATCTTCGGTAAAGAGAAAGAAACAAAAGAATGGTTCAAAAAGTACGATGAAAAAGCAAGCAAATTACATGATAAAATCGTTGCTAAAACTGGTGATGCAACATTCATGAAAATGGCTGCATATCCAAATGCTTTCCGCGTATATGGTGACTACGGTTACGGTAGCGTAATCTTTAATGACTTAAAGTTACCAGCAGTTAAAGGTACACCAACTGATAAACCGCTAGTACAAGTACAAAAAGAAGCTTTAATCGATTACAATCCAGATTACTTATTCGTATTTACAACTGGTGACGGTTCTCAGCGTCTAAAAGAATTCCAAGAAGAATCAATTTGGAAAAACATGAACGCTGTTAAAAACAATCACGTATTCACAATTAGCAATGAAGACCTAAACAAAGGATACTTCCCACTAGGTAAAGAAATGATCTTAGACGAAGTTGCTGAGTTTGTTTTAGGAAAATAATATATAAAGAAAAATCACTTTTACGTCGGTAAAAGTGATTTTTCTTTATATAACAGGAATTAATATAGTCTTTCATTTCTTTCTGTTTCTTATTTCGTTTATAATATAAAGTAAGAATGTAGTAAAGGAAGGAGGATGTCGGAAGGTGGTATATTTAAACGACAAACTCAGCGAAACAAAAGTGTTTAAAGACCCAGTACATAAATATGTGCACGTGCGTGATCGCGTTATTTGGGATTTAATCGGAACGAAAGAATTTCAACGCTTGCGCCGTATTAAGCAGCTTGGAACGACATTTTTTACATTTCACGGTGCAGAGCATAGTCGCTTTACTCATTCGTTAGGTGTATATGAAATTATTCGTCGTATGATTGATGATGTGTTTGATGGCAGACCGAACTGGAATGCTGAAGATAGATTATTATGTTTATGTGCGGCATTACTTCATGATGTCGGTCACGGTCCATTTTCTCACTCGTTTGAAAAAGTATTTTCGTTAGATCATGAGAAATTTACGCAAAAGATTATTGTTGGTGATACGGAAATTAATCGTGTGTTAAGCCGTGTTGATAAGGATTTCCCGCAAAAGGTAGCAGATGTCATTGCGAAAACATCTACTAATAAATTAGCGATTAGTATGATTTCAAGCCAAATTGATGCTGATCGTATGGATTATTTATTAAGAGATGCATATTTTACTGGTGTAAAGTATGGGAATTTTGACATGGAGCGCATACTGCGTGTCATGCGCCCATACGGTAATCAAGTTGTCATTAAAAATAGTGGTATGCATGCTGTAGAGCATTATATTATGAGCCGTTATCAAATGTATTGGCAAGTATATTTCCATCCGGTAACACGTAGTGCAGAAGTTATTTTAACGAAGATTTTACACCGAGCTAAATCACTGCATGAGAAGTATTATGCGTTTAAAAATCATCCTGTTCATTTCTATTCTTTATTTGAAGAAGAAGTAACAGTAGAGGATTATTTAAAGCTAGACGAGAACGTAATGTATTATTACTTCCAAGTGTGGCAAGAAGAAGAAGATCAAATTTTAAGTGATTTATGCCGCCGCTTTATGAACAGAAATCTATTTAAATATGTAGAGTTTACTGATAAGCACGGTTTAGATAATTGGATGGAATTAAGTAGCTTATTTAAAAAGATTGGACTCGATCCAGAGTATTATTTAGTTGTTGATTCAACATCAGACTTACCGTATGACTTTTATCGTGCAGGAGAAGAAGAAGAACGTCTACCAATCTTACTTCTTATGCCGAATGGGGAACTTAGAGAGCTTTCGCGTGAATCGGATATTGTTGAGGCGATTACAGGTAAGAAGCGAACGGATCAAAAACTATTCTATCCGCATGATTTAATCTATGAAGATGGAAGAAGAGGAAAATATAAAGAGAGAATTATCGAGTTGTTAGAGGGAAAGAAATAAGAAGCAGCTAAGAGCTGCTTCTTATGAAAAAATTTGAGATTATTTGTCGCTTAAGCGTTTTCCGCCAACTGCATAATGGTTTTTAGACATTTCTTCGATGAAAACAACGATGTTTTCTTCAGGAGCACCAGTTGTTTCGCTTACTGCTGCTGTTACTTTCTCAGCAAGAGCTTTCTTTTGTTCTTCTGTGCGTCCTTCTAGCATTTTCACTGTTACGTATGGCATGTACAATCGCTCCTTTTATGTAAGTTACACTCTTATTATAGCGGATTATGGGGAAGAACAATCGAAAAAACAAATAATTTCTTTTTTGGACATATTGAAGAGGAGATGAATCATGGATCAGTTATTTAGATATCCGTTGCAACAAATTCCATTGGTAGCAATGGCGATTATTATTGCGCTATCTGTGCATGAATTTGCACATGCGTATGTTGCATATAAATTTGGGGACGATACAGCGAAAAAGCAAGGACGGTTAACGTTATCACCGATGGCTCATTTAGATCCTATCGGGATGATTGCTGTATTAATTCTTGGATTCGGTTGGGCAAGACCGGTGCCTGTTAACCCGTATAACTTTAAAAAACCGCGTCTTGCGGGAATATTAGTTTCTATTGCGGGACCGATAAGTAATCTTATCTTAAGTGCAATTGGTTTAATTATTTGGTATAGCTTAATAACGTTTGGTGTGTTAGATGCGATTCCACCTGCAGTAGCAGATACGCTGGGTCAATTCTTCCAGATTTTTATTATGCTTAATATTGTTTTACTTGTATTTAACTTATTACCAATCCCACCACTTGATGGTTATCGCGTTGTGGAAGATTTAGCACCAGCAAATATTCGTGCGAAAATGACACAGTATGAAAAGTATGGAGCAATTGCGTTATTAATTCTTGTTATTACACCGCTTAGCAATTACACAATTCAGCCTATTTTCAATGTTGTTATCCCATATGTATTAGTATTTTTACAAAGTATCATTGCACCTATTTTCGGGCTTTTATAATTAGTAAGCGAGGAGGAATTTACATATGACAGAGAAAAAGAAAAAAATTGGTTTTAATATCGTGAAGAATGACTCAACAGATGGCCATGGTGGTTTTGGTGTTGGGGCATTAAGCTTAGAAAATATTTCTCCTGTATTTGTTGATGTATTAGAGAAAACTGCGTTCGTTGATATCGGTGCAATGCATGCGCGTAGTACAGTAGAAAAAGGTATTAAATTTTTAACAAATAAAGATGAAGT
Source organism: Bacillus sp. LBA3-1-1.1 (assembly GCF_040676495.1). Classification (NCBI taxonomy): domain Bacteria; kingdom Bacillati; phylum Bacillota; class Bacilli; order Caryophanales; family Bacillaceae; genus Bacillus; species Bacillus sp. LBA3-1-1.1. The sequence goes on along the minus strand of NZ_JBEGIB010000024.1, from coordinate 156,151 downwards.
TCCAAACGGAAAACCATTTTGGCTTGTTTGGGTAACAATTGAAAGAACACCAAATGGTGCTTATTACGCAGGTGTAACTGCTTGTGAAATGACAGTTGACCGTGAAATTCGCCGCGGATATAAATCACTTCCGGAGCATGTAAACAAAATGGATAAATCATTAAAGCGCCACATCATGATTGATCATATGGATGAATCATCTAAGAAAGTACTTGGTACATTCTTAAAAGAGCATAATGAAGCAATTTGGAACGAGTCTAGTGAAGAATTGCGTCATGCATTATTAGGTGAATAAAAATAGCTGACGGATTTCCGTCAGCTATTTTTTTTACCACGGGAGATATTTTTTCCACCAACCCGTCTTTTTCTTCTCTTCACTAACCTTTTCGAACTCTTCTTTATCATCAACGTGATCCATACAATACTCTGTTGGCTCTGTGCCCTTTGCGAAATACATTTTCACAGAAATGGGACAATTTTTTGTAGCGATCTTACCGTTTTCAGGGTTAACATCGACTGCAACAACATCTGTTGGTTGTTTGAACTCTTTTTTAGGCTGTCCATCCAATCCTTTTTCCATTGTATCGGTCCATATTTTTTTCGCGTATCCTTGTTCTGCTACATTTGAAATGGATTTAGGTTGATCGTATCCAATCCAAACCCCTGTTACAAGTTGCGGAGTAAATCCAATCATCCAACTATCAGTTTCTGTTGAACCAGACTTTCCGGCATATGTTCTTGATAGTTTTGATAACATCGATTGACCGGTCACAGCGGCATAACTACTTAGTTTTTTATTAAACATACCTGTCATCATTTCTTCCATCACAAATGCTTTGCTCTTATCGAGAACTTGTTTGCTCTCCAAATGAGCGTCGTATAACATGTTTCCTTCATGATCCATAATACGGCGAATAAAGATAGGTTTTACTTCTTTCCCGCCGTTTGCAAACATGCTATAAGCGTTCACCATTTCAATCGGTTTTACAGGAGACGTACCGAGAGCTAGAGAAGGCACATCTTTTAATGCACTCTTAATTCCGAATTGCTTTGCTGTTTTTGCGAGCGTGTCATCTCCTAAAAACAAATTTGTTTTCACAGCATATATGTTATCAGAGACTGCGAGAGCTTGTGCCATCGTTACGAAATCATCTGCATAATAATCTTTATAGTTTTTCGGTTTATACTTTGAAATGCCGTCACCTAAAGTGAATACAGTGTATTCGCTTTTTAAGCGCGTAGTAGGGGTGAATCCCCGTTCCAAGGCTGCGTAATATAGAAATGGTTTAAATGTAGAGCCAGGCTGACGAACGGCTTGTGTAGCCCTGTTAAATTGACTCGTATTATAATCAGTTCCTCCAACAAGAGCAGCCACTTCACCTGTTTTTGGATTCATAGAGACGAGGGCAGTTTGTATATTTGCTGTTTCAGGTATATGATCTTTGACAGCTTGTTCTGCTACAGATTGTAACTTAGGATCTAACGTTGTATAAATACGTAAGCCACCTCGTTGTAAGGCTTGCTCATCTAATCCGATATCCCGAAGAAGAGAAGCTTGTACAGCATCTTGGAAATAAGGCGCGACCTCTGCCACTTGTTTCGTATCTAATGAGGCGAAAGTTAGCGGTTCTTTTTTTGCTGAAGCTGCTTGCTGTTTCGTAATATACCCTTGTTCTACCATTTCATCTAATATGAGAGATTGGCGTCCCTTAGCACGTTCTTCTTTTAAAAAGGGAGAGTAGACACTAGGTCCTTTCGGGATCCCTGCAAGCATACTAGCTTCTGCTAATGTTAATTTTTTTGCAGTTTTATCAAAATACAGGCGAGAAGCAGCTTCGATTCCGTAAGCACCATGCCCGTAATAAATTGTATTTAAATAGCCTTCTAAAATATGATTTTTATTGTAGTTTACTTCAAGACGAACGGTATACATTGCTTCTAATAGTTTACGTTTCCACGTTTTATCATGATCTAAGTATAGGTTACGAGCATACTGTTGTGTAATCGTACTAGCACCCTGTACTTTTGCCATTGCTTTTAAATCGGCAACAATGGCACCAACAATGCGCTTTATATCAAAGCCATGATGTTTGTAAAATCGTTGATCTTCAATAGATAGTGTCGCCTCTTTTACATAAGGAGAAATTTCATCAAGAGATACATTATAGCGTTTTTGTATTTCATTACTTTGTCCTATAACGGTGTCATCATTAGCGTAAAAGACACTCGTTTGCGGAACTGCAACAGGGGGAGGTCCCATAATTTTTGCAGCTATAATGATAATGAAAAAGGAAAAAACGAACAAAAGAACACAAGAAAACATTACGGTGAAGAAAAGACGTTTATATTTTTTAAGTTTTGGATTCATAGTTTGATCCATCTTTTTCAGCCCCTCATTAATACAAGCATTATTGTATTAGTATTGAGGGTTTTGGTTTATTTTAAACAATGAAATTTTGAAAACAAAAAAGCCCCTTCAATTAAGAAAGGAGCTCAAAGGCACGTGCTGGCCAATCGGTAATGATGACATCTACGCCATAGTCAATCATAGTTTGTAAATCTTTATATTCGTTAATTGTATAAGGGCGGAAAACGTACCCTTGTTTTTGCGCAAATTGAACAAATTCTTTTGTTAATAGCTGAAAGTTTGGATGTAAACCAGTTGCTTCTCTGATTTTAGCTTCAGCAATAGGATCAGCAAGTGGCGTATCATATAAAATCGCCCTTGGGATTTCAGGGGCTATCTCTGCTAATAATGAAACAGAGTCATGGTTGAATGATGAGAATACAATTTGATTAGATAGATGGTATTCTCGAACAAGAGCAACAACTTTCTCTTCAATATTAGGATAGTGAATCACATCCGTTTTTAACTCAATGTTAAGTTGTAAATTTGTTGTAGATAGCCAAATGAATACTTCGCGTAACGTAGGGATTTTGGCTTCATGGAAAGAAGGGTCTTTATGGCTACCAGCATCTAAAGCTTGTAATTCCGCTACTGTTTTTTCAGAAACAAGTCCGATGCCATTTGTTGTACGATCCACTGTTTCATCATGGATTACGACAAGTTCACCATCTTTTGATAAATGAACATCAAGTTCAATCCCATGAGCACCAATGCGTTCAGCTTCTTGGAAGGCAATCATCGTATTTTCAGGATGTGTTCCTTTTACCCCGCGGTGGGCGAAAATAAGTGGTTTATTCATACGGAAATCTCCTTATCGTTTCTTTTCTTTCATTATGAAACTGCTTTTGGAAAAATACAATTGAATAGGATAAACATTTACAAAAGTCTAACAGTTGCACAAAAGTTAACGTTAACGTAAAATGTAATAATTGAGTGAAGGGAGGAATAACATGTATAAAATTGATGAAGTCACAAAGCAAGTTGGTTTAACAAAACGTACACTTCGTTATTATGAGGAAATTGGTTTAATTCATCCCCCAGAACGTAGTGAAGGGAACATTCGCCTGTATACAGACGAGGACATCGCCAGAATTAAACGGATTGTGGAAGCAAAAGAAGTGTTAGGAATTACGCTTCAAGAAATGCAACATTTCTTATCGTTAAAAGAAAGAATGGAACAAAGAAGAAATAGCGAGAATCCTCGTGATCGCGAAGTGATTCAAGAGATTAAAGAGATGCTTGAAAAACAAGTGCAAACGCTAGACGAGAAAATGGAGCAAATGCAGCGTGTAAAGGCTGAACTCGAAGATAGCTTACATCGTGCAGTGACATTTTTAGAGAGTACAAAAGGAGAATGATCAAAATGGAGAGCAAACAAAAATTAGGGAGATTGATTACAGTGGTGGCTACCTTCCTTGCCTTTTCGGGTATAGGGGTAGTCGACCCAATCTTACCAAGTATTGCTGAACAAATTGGTGCATCGCATTGGCAAGTAGAGATGCTATTTACAGCATATATTTTAACGATGGCAATTATGATGTTACCAGCTGGAATATTTGCATCAAGATTTGGTGATAAACGAATGATGACGATTGGTCTTGCGATTGTGACTGTATTTGCGTTTATATGCGGTATATCGCAAACGATTGCTCAATTATCTCTTTTCCGCGCTGGGTGGGGATTAGGAAATGCGATGTTCTTTGCAACGGCGATGACATTATTAATTGCATTAAGTAAAGAAGTTCATGAAGCAGTAGGATTATATGAAGCAGCTATCGGTTTAGGGATGGCAGGTGGACCTTTATTAGGCGGGATATTAGGTGGACATTCTTGGCGTTACCCATTTTTTGCGACGAGTATTTTAATTTTCTTAGCATTTATTTTAGTTTTCTTTTTTGTAAAAGAACCGGAGCGAAAAGTGAAGCGTAAAGCGGCAGGCGTAGGAGAATTACTTAACCTGGTGAAGTATAAACCGTTTATGCAAGGTGCTATTTCGGGAATGTTATACTACTACGGATTTTTCGTCGTGTTAGCATATTCACCACTGATTATGCATTTATCTGCTATTCAATTGGGATTTGTATTTTGTGGATGGGGATTAGCATTAGCTTACGGATCAGCAATTTTAGCGCATAAGTTAGAAGGTAAATATGAACCAAAAACATTGTTAAAAGGTAGTTTACTCGTATTTGCGATTTTCTTAATTGCACTATTCTTCGTTAAAATCATGTGGTTACAAATCGTGTTAATCGTTCTATCAGGATTAGCATCAGGATTAAATAACGCGTTATTTACAAGTTATGTAATGGATATTTCACCTTATGAAAGATCTGTTACATCAGGTGTTTATAACTTCGTTCGTTGGTTAGGTGGCGCAATTGCTCCAATTTTATCAGGAATCATCGGCCATACAGTTTCACCACAAAGTCCGTTTTTAGTCGGTGGAATTGTTGTGTTAGTTGGTTGCGTAATGATCTTAATTCCGATTCGTAAACCGGTAGAAATAGAGACAAAACCCCTTTCTTAAGAAAGGGGTTTCTTTCCTATTACAGAGCAAACCCTTTTCGTATATATGTTAGAACCCTCTGACTAAAATATATTTTCGGTATTTTTGTACTTTTAACTATACTTTTTGGATGTTTTGTTTTATTTTTGTTAGGGGACATTAATGATGTCCCTATTATAAATTTGCATTGAAAGGCGTGATTGTACGATGGAACTATGGTTCACTGAAAAACAAACAAAGCATTTTGGAATTACGGCGCGTATTAACCGCACATTACATACGGAGCAAACAGAATTCCAAAAACTTGATATGGTTGAAACGGAAGAGTTCGGAAACATGCTTATTTTAGATGGCATGGTTATGACAACAGAAAAGGACGAGTTCGTTTATCATGAAATGGTAGCGCACGTACCTTTATTTACACATCCAAACCCTGAAAACGTATTAGTTGTAGGTGGTGGCGATGGTGGTGTTATTCGTGAAGTGTTAAAACACCCAAGCGTAAAGAAAGCAACTCTTGTTGAAATCGATGGAAAAGTAATTGAGTACTCTAAACAATACTTACCATCAATTGCAGGCGCATTAGATAATGAGCGTGTAGAAGTAAAAGTAGGAGACGGTTTCCTACACATCGCAGAAAGCGAAAATGAATATGACGTAATTATGGTAGATTCTACTGAGCCAGTAGGCCCAGCAGTAAACCTATTTACAAAAGGCTTCTACGCTGGAATTTCTAAAGCGTTAAAAGAAGATGGTATTTTCGTTGCACAAACGGACAACCCTTGGTTCACACCAGAACTAATTACAACTGTGTTTAAAGACGTAAAAGAGATCTTCCCAATTACTCGTTTATACACAGCGAACATTCCAACTTACCCAAGTGGACTTTGGACATTCACAATCGGATCTAAAAAACATGATCCACTAGAAGTAAGTGAAGAGCGTTTCCACGAAATCGAAACGAAATACTACACAAAAGAATTACACAATGCAGCATTCGCATTACCGAAATTTGTTGGCGATTTAATTAAGTAAGAGCGTTAAATTGAAATAAATAAAGTGTAAGTAACTCATTTAAGGTGTTTGTCTAGAAGGCTTGAACATGCTAGTTACTTACACTGCTACAAATGAAGTAGTCTTCTTGTGATAACAAGAAGGCCCAGGTAAATCGAGAAAGAGGAGCAATGCGCTCCAAATTTGAGAAATAGTGAAAGGTTGGGATACCTTAAGTTCCACATAAGGAGGAAAAGAATATGCGTTTTGATGAAGCTTATTCAGGTAAAGTATTTATTAAAAGTCATCCAAGTTTTGAAGAGTCAGAGGCAGTTATTTACGGGATGCCTATGGATTGGACAGTAAGTTTCCGTCCAGGATCTCGCTTTGGCCCTGCACGTATTCGTGAAGTATCAATCGGTCTTGAAGAATATAGTCCGTATTTAGATCGTGAACTAGAAGAGGTAAAATATTTTGATGCGGGTGATATCCCATTACCATTCGGAAATGCACAACGCAGCTTAGACATGATTGAAGAGTATGTATCAAAACTTTTAGATGCCGGTAAGTTTCCACTAGGTCTCGGCGGTGAGCACTTAGTGTCTTGGCCAATTTTTAAGGCAATGGCAAAAAAATATCCGGATTTAGCAATCATCCATATGGATGCCCATACTGACTTACGTGAGTCATATGAGGGAGAGCCTTTATCCCACTCTACACCAATTCGTAAAGTGTGCGATTTAATTGGTCCGGAAAACGTATATTCTTTCGGTATTCGTTCTGGAATGAAGGAAGAATTCGAATGGGCAAAAGAAGTAGGTATGAACTTATACAAATTTGACGTATTAGAACCGTTAAAAGAAGTATTACCGAAACTTGCAGGACGCCCAGTCTATGTCACAATTGACATTGACGTATTAGACCCAGCTCACGCTCCTGGAACAGGAACGTTAGAGGCTGGAGGTATCACATCTAAAGAGCTATTAGATTCCATCGTAGCAATTGCAAATTCAAATATAAATGTAGTTGGAGCAGATTTAGTAGAAGTAGCTCCAGTCTACGACCATAGTGATCAAACACCAGTTGCAGCAAGCAAATTCGTGCGGGAAATGCTGCTCGGCTGGGTGAAGTAAAAGCGGAGGCAGCTTGTTCAGAATCGCAGGTCATTGGAACGCTCGACCGAGAAGCGCTTTTGGCTTCGAATGAGAGTGTGAAATGGCCGGAGATTCTAGCTGCTGTAGCTGGATAAAATAAAAGCGGAAACGGCTCGCTCAGAATGTGAGGGGGATGGAGCTTCAGACGTAGAGGCGCTTTTTGCCTCGAAGGAAGAAGCGAAGCCACCGATCATTCTAGCCGTTGTAGCTGGATAAAGTAAAAGTAAAGGCCTCCTAAGTCTAGGAGGCCTTTACTTTTTTCTTATGCAACTTTCTCTCCCGAAGCAATTCCGCGAATTTCATCAGCAGAACGGATTGGATATTTGCGGAATACAATTGATCCAATGTATCCAACAATAGTGGTAACGATTCCACATAATACGGCAGCGAGCGTTACTTTTATTACATCATTGAATCCGAACAAGACGAGAAGTCCTGGAATTGGTGATGCTGTCCCTGGTGCATTATTAACGAGCTGGAATAGCGACGTAATAATACCGGCAAGCGCACCGCCAACAAAGTTGGTCATATAGATAGGGATTGGGTTTGCTGAGACAACATCGGCTTGTGTTAACGGCTCGATTGCTACAGCGATTGTATCTTTCTTTGAACAAATTTTTAGTCGTTTAAAGAAAATAAAGTTCATTGGTGCAGAAGCTGCTACGGCAAGACTACCAATTGCCATTGGTAAACCTGTTAATCCAAGCATTGCAGTTAGTGCCATAGAACTTAATGGAGATGTAGAAATAACTGTTATTAATCCACCAAGCATAATACCCATAATGATAGGACTTTCTGTAGTTGCAACTGAAATCATAGAACCGATTTTACCGAGTGTTGCGTTAACGAGTGGATCCATAAGCATGGCCATTCCACGTGAGATTGGTGCAGCGATAAATAGAATTGCTAAAAACTCTACACCAGCTGGTAATTTCTTTTCGAGAAATTTCACGACGAAGGCACAAACGTATCCGGCGAAAAATCCTGGTAAAATGCCGAATCCACTAGTAGCGATACCGATTAAAACAGCGTATACGGGTGAAACGCCAATTGCTAATGCTACTAAAATTGCTGCTGCAACACCGCTCATACTACCAGAAGCTTCTCCTACTGATTGTAAAAAGTCATTATGAAACATTTCTCCACCGATATAACGGTGAAATGCTTCAATAAGAAAACTTGCGATTGCTGCATTAGCTAAAGCACCCATCGCTTTCATTCCGTAAGGCGCACGGTAACTGAAAAGTGTAAATAGACAAAGTACAACAAGTAATAGTGCTAAACCTTGCAAGATAGCCATTTGAAAACTGTCTCCTTTGATTTTTGTAATAAAAATTTGTATCATTCAATAATAATATAAAAGTTTGTTAAACGGAAAAATTTTTTATTGGGAAATTGCTGTAAGGTGAAAAACTCTTACAATAATGTAAGGAAAGTGTAAGGCATTTCGATAGAGTATAGAATGCTTTTTTTCGTATAATACAGGTATAGACATACGGTTAGTGAGAAAGAAGTGCAAACAGGAGGCGCATTTATGAAATTGGTAATTAAAGTTTTAGCTGTGTTCGCCATTATTTTAGGTGGAACAGCGTACTATTTAAACACAAAAACAGAAGGTGTGCATGCCTTTGTAGACAACTTCTTTTCAAATAAAGAAATCCAAGATTATTATGCTGTTATAGATAAAAGTGAGAAAAAAGACGATGAATATTTGTATACATTTAAAGGGTATACAGAAGACGGAAAGCTACAAGTTATTAAAAGAATGGTGAACCGTGAATTACATACGGGTGCTTTTATAAAAATTTATGCAAAAGGTATGCAGGGAAAAGGATGGGCTGAAATTCCAAAAGAATCAATCCCACAAAAAGCGTTGCAAAAAATAGAAAAACCATAAAAGGAGCGAATCGTTCGCTCCTTTTTTACTGCGTTACAATTGTAATGGATGTGTTCTTTTTATTAGAAGTGATTTTTGCTCTTCCGCCAATTGGGAAAGTAAAAATAGGAGTTGTATGTCCGAAACTTGCGTTTGCGATGATAGGTATATGTGTAAGTTCAGGCTTTGAAGCAATCATTTCTTGAATGTCTTCTATCGTACATTCTGCTCCTTTTTGCATTCTTCCTATAACAATGCCTTTTACATGTTCAAAGTCAGGTTGCTGCATAAGAGAATGTAAATATCGATCAAAAGTTTTAAGGGTAGCTTTTCCGGTTAAACTATCCTCTTCAAGAAATAAAATTTTGCCCTGTAAGCTTGGCATATATGGTGTACCTTGCAGTAAATTAAATGTGCTCATATTACCACCAATAATATCTCCCGTCGCTTCCCCTTCTTGAATTGAAACATACCCTTCATTTTTAATAAATTCTCGATTTTTTTGATCTATATACCAAGAATCATCGCTCCACGTTTCAGATGGCAGGACTTCAATAGGCTCCTTAGAAGTTAAGCATTTTAAAAAGTAATCAGTCGTATACTCGAGGCCTTTCTCCATTCCAAATGAAGAGAAATGGGGCCTGAATATGTAACGAGTCCTGTTTTTGCGTAAATGGCATTATTTAAAGCGGTAATATCAGAATAGCCACAGAAAAACTTCGGATTTTCTCGAATTAAATCATAATCGAGATGTTTTAATAAACCGTTAGAGTTGTATCCTCCAAGTGTCGTCAAAATTGCTTTTACATTAGGGTCTTTAAATGCTTCATGAAAATCTTGAACGCGTGAAGAAATAGAAGAGGAAGCAAATTGATCTATCTCATCAGCATATTTTGAGAATGTAACTTGAAAGCCCATGTCGGTTAATCTTTTTACAGCAAGCTTTCTGTTTTCTGTGGAGACAATACTTAAACTACAAGATGGTGAAATAACTCTAATTTCATCATCTTTTTTCAATTTTGTTGGTAGCACCAAATTCACCCCTTAAAAAGAAAGAATATTTAGATTTAAAAAACATTTTATCATATGAAATAAAGTGAAGGTGAATTATTTTTTGAAAAGGAGTTTTCCTGATTTTTCAGCAGACAGACAGCGTCTTTTTTTGATATGATAGGAAAAGTGATTTATTATAAGTAGTATTTAATATCTATAACATTTGAAGGGTGTGCAAGACGTGAAGAAACAACTTGCAGGCTTGCCGGTACACGTTCATTTCGTAACAGAAATCCGTGAAGGGGCGAGGAAGGAAACCGTTGCTTTTGAAGCAAATGGTCAATACTATGTAAAAGGTCAAGGTACATATATAACATTCCAGGAGCCGAACGAACAAGGCGAAGTGAAAACAATTATTAAAATTCAAGATGAACAAGTTCTCATTATGCGTTCAGGTGCTATTTCTATGCGTCAGACGCATGTGAAAGGTGAATGGACAACTGGTACGTATACGAGTGAACTTGGTACGTTTGCGTTGCAAACGAAAACTGATAACGTTCTTTTTAAATGGTCGGATGAAAAGAAAAAAGGACAACTCTTCTTAACGTACGCATTGCTTCTAAGTGAACAAGAAGCTGGCAGATATACAATTACAATTAATTTGAAGGAGGCAAAATAATGAATTCTTTAGAACAAGTAAAAGGATTGATTAAAGAAGAAATTCAAGCTGCTGTATTAAAGGCAGAATTAGCAACAGAAGAACAGATTCCAAACGTTATATTAGAATCTCCAAAAGATAAAACAAATGGTGATTTCTCTACAAATATGGCAATGCAACTTGCACGCGTTGCGAAAAAAGCACCTCGTATGATTGCAGAAGAATTAGTTGCAAACTTCGATAAAGCAAAAGCTTCTATTGAAAAAATTGAAATCGCAGGTCCTGGTTTCATTAACTTCTACATGGATAATAGCTACTTAACAGACTTAATCCCAACAATCGTTAACGCTGGCGAAGCTTACGGTGAAACGAATACTGGTAAAGGTGAAAAAGTACAAATTGAGTTCGTATCTGCGAACCCAACAGGTGACCTTCACTTAGGACATGCACGTGGTGCGGCAGTAGGTGACACTTTATGTAACGTATTAGCAAAAGCAGGATACGATGTATCTCGTGAGTACTACATTAATGACGCTGGTAACCAAATTCATAACTTAGCTCTTTCTGTTGAAGCTCGTTACATGCAAGCTTTAGGTCTAGAGAAAGAAATGCCAGAAGACGGATACCATGGTGCGGACATCATTGGAATCGGTAAGCTTTTAGCTGAAGAATTTGGTGATCGTTATGCAAAAGCTGATGCAGAAGAAAGCTATGAGTTCTATCGTTCATACGGTTTAAAATATGAGTTAGCAAAACTTCAAAAAGACTTAGAAAGCTTCCGTGTTAAGTTCGATGTATGGTTCTCAGAAACATCATTATACAAAAACGGAAAAATTCATGCTGCACTTGCAGTATTAAAAGAGCGTGATGAGATCTTTGAAGAAGGCGGAGCAACTTGGTTCCGTTCAATGACTTACGGTGACGACAAAAACCGTGTGTTAATTAAAAATGACGGTTCTTACACATACTTAACGCCAGATATCGCTTACCACCGTGATAAATTAGAGCGTGGTTTTGATAAGCTAATCAACATTTGGGGTGCTGACCACCACGGTTACATTCCTCGTATGAAAGCTGCTATTCAAGCGCTAGGTTACGATAAAGAAACACTTGAAGTAGAAATCATCCAAATGGTACAACTGTACCAAAATGGTGAAAAAATGAAGATGAGTAAGCGTACAGGTAAAGCAGTTACACTTCGTGAGCTTATGGAAGAAGTAGGCGTGGACGCAATGCGTTACTTCTTCGCAATGCGTAGTGGTGATTCTCATTTAGACTTCGATATGGACTTAGCTGTATCAAAATCTAATGAAAACCCAGTATACTATGCACAATATGCTCATGCTCGCGTATGCAGTATCCTTCGTCAAGGTGAAGAGTTAGGATTAGCTACAGGCGGAGACGTGAATTACAAACTTGTTACTTCTGAGAAAGAAGTAGAGTTACTGAAAAAACTTGGTGAATTCCCAGCTGTAGTTGCGGATGCAGCGCAAAAACGTCTGCCACACCGCATTACAAGCTATGCATTTGAATTAGCAGCAGCATTACACAGCTTCTATAATGCAGAAAAAGTATTAAACCAAGATAACTTAGAATTAAGTAAAGCTCGTTACGAATTAATGAAAGCAGTACGCACTACACTTCAAAATGCATTAGCAATCGTAGGAGTATCTGCACCAGAAAAAATGTAATAAAGAAAAGCAGAAGCGGATCGTTTAGAAAAGTAGAAGCTTATAAAAAGGCAATCACAATAACGTGTGGTTGCCTTTTTTCATTGAATGTATTAGAAAATGAAAGGATATCGCTTTGCAGTATGATAAAGATACGACAGTAACGTTTTCGTATGAAACAGATGCGAAACGTGGCAACTTATGTTTTAGCTTGTATGAGGAACAAGGTGAAAAAATAAAGGAATTAAAAGAAGTATGTGAGTCTAAAAAAGGTGTTTTTACAGCCACTTTAAAAGAAAATAAAAAATATACATTTAATATAAGTGGTTTGAAAGTGAAAGATGGTTTTGTAAAAGTAGATTGGAAAGAAGAATAAAATGTAAAGAAGCCACCAAGTAATTGGTGGCTTTGATTTGTATTAAGCAGCTTTTTGACCTGTTTGAGTAACAGGTTTTTGAAGGGTGTTATAAACACCAGTTCCGATAACTTCTAATGCCATTTTCATACGTTCGGGTGAAATGTTCTCAAATACATTATCTTGAGGCGTGTGATATACCTTTTCGATATGATAGATTAATGGATTCCAACTATCGACACCCATCCAAATAAATAGTGCAGAAGGAATACCCACTTCAGCAAATGGTACGTGATCACTAGAGCCGAATTTTCCTTGAAGAACGAGATCATTATTTAATTGTTTACCTGCTTGTAAGGCAGCATCTGTTACAAGGTTCGTTGATCCATCAGGAGTCATTGCATATAAATTCTTTGCTTTATCATAATTTGTTGCAACCATGTCTGCGTTAAAGACACCTAAAATTCGATCGCGTTCTTTTTGGGACAGACTATTAACATAATAATCAGAGCCAAGTAAGCCAGTTTCTTCAGAACCAAAAGCAATAAAACGAATTTCTTTATCAGTTTCTACATTTTGAAAAGCACGAGCTAATTCTAATACTAATCCTGTACCAGAAGCATTATCATTTGCCCCAGGTGCTCCAACGACACTATCATAGTGTGAACTTACAACAACAGCTTTTTCGTTACCTGTGCTATTTTTTGGTTTCTTTTTAGCGATGACATTTAGGGATGTTAAATTAGATTCATGTCTCGCTTTTAGGGAAAGCATTGTTGTCTCTTTTTTAGCAATTTCTTCTTTAAACGCATTTCCTTGAGCATAAGCAAGACCAAAGACGGGGATAGACTGCTTTTTAGTTAAGCGAGGATTGAAGGTTTGTCCGTAGTTTCCACGACCTCCAATTAAGCTGTATAAAAGCACACCTTTTGCCCCTTTACTAACAGCATTTTCAACTTGTTTATTATAATCTGCTACTGTTGCGCCTCTTTCGAATAAAACAATTTTTCCGTTTACCTCATTTGGAATATCGTCCAACTTTGTACCACCTTGAACAAAGATAAGCGGAGCTGTAACAGCTTCTGTAGAAATCAGTGCATTTGGAGCAGCGCCAGCTTGCCAATTACGCTTTGTGGATAATGGTGATTCGATAAATCCAACGTATTGATCCGGTACTTGAAAGGGCTGATATTCTACTTCATATCCCATTGATTTAAGCTTCATACCAACATAGCGAGAAGCCCATTCTTCTGATTTTGTACCACCTGGGCGGGGACCGATTGTTTCGGATAAGAAACGGATATGCTCGATGGCGCGGCTTGCATCAACTTGTTTTGTAATAGATGGAGTTTGTGTAATTTCTGACGTGGAATCAGCTTTTGCTTGTCCGATTGGAGCTAAGCTAACGGCGAGTGATACAGCAAGCAAGGAACTTACTATTTTTTGTTTCAGCGATTTTTTCATTTTTTCCTCTCCCATTCTTCTATTCTCTCTGACTGACAAAAGAAGACGGATAACGACTTAATTTTAACTTTATATATCTGAATTTTCAATAATTTAATGTTGAGAAATAAAAAACGCTATATGCACATTTGCATATTTTTAGCAGATATATGTATGCTATCATTTTAAATGAAGGATCGCTTTCAGTTCTGAAGGCTCCTACATTGCATGAATCTAGTGTACCCAAACTTTAGATTATGTGGGGAAAAGAGCTCTGTCATAGGGTTTCTTTTCTTTTGTTTGAATCATGTGATGATAACTATGTTTCCGCATTTCATAATTATCATCAGTGATATATGTAAGGCATCCATATGAAAATACGAGGCTGTTCAAGAGTTTTCCGTACTTTTGGGCAGCCTCACCCCGTTAAAAAGGTGATACTTTGATGTATCACCTTTTTATTTTTATAAGCTTTCTGTTTATGGGGATATTACATAATTAAAATAATAAAAAAACAGCCGCTTTAGTAGAAGGAATCTACAAAACGGCTATTTTTTTATTATAGTTGAGTTAAAATAATTGGCTCGCCACGAGTGACGACAACTGTATGTTCACATTGTGCAACAAGGCTTTTATCTGGTGTAACGAATGTCCAACCATCATCACCGCGCTCAATAATATGATCAGCTTTCATAGAGATAAATGGTTCTACAGCGATAACAAGACCATCTTTTAGAAGCGCATTATCCATTGGATCATAGTAGCTTAGAATGTGGTTTGGAGCTTCGTGTAAGCTAAGACCAATACCGTGACCAGTTAAGTTTTGGATTACGTTATATCCACTTTTATGTGCAAAGTTAGAAACAGCACGACCAATTTGATTTTGTTTTGATCCAGCTTTTACTTTTTTCATTGCTTCCCAAAATGCATCTACTGCAGCTTGGCATAGCTTTTCTTTTTCTTCATCTTCTCCAAGAACAAATGAGATACCTGTATCTGCATAATAGCCGTCAAGTGCTGCCGATACGTCTACGTTTACTAAATCGCCTTCTTTTAATACACGATCGCCTGGAATACCGTGAGCAACTTCTTCGTTTACACTAATGCAAGTTACACCTGGGAATTTATATTCTTTTTCAGGCGCTGAAATAGCACCGTTCTCGTCTAATACTTTTTTACCAATTAAATCAAGCTCTTTCGTTGTCATACCTGGCTTCGCTTGTTTTTTCATTTCTTCGCGTGCAAGTGCAACGATGCGGCCGATTTTTCGTAAACCTTCTAAATCTTGTTCATTACGAATAATCATGAAAACCACTGTCCTTCCTCGAATATATGTCTTATCCGATTGTATCATGTTTGTTTTTGTACTGCTACTCGCGTGCGGTATGCGGGTTGATTCCTCTCATAGAGAATACATGACAATTGTCATATGGATGTCATGACGCATCATACTGTTTCCTAACTTTTCCAGAGCATACAATGTAAATATAAGAAACGGCGGGGGTGGAGAGATGGAAAAGATTATTGAAGTAAATGGTGTTTCTAAAACATTTAAACATAAAAAAGCAGTAAATAACGTTTCATTTCATGTGAATAAAGGGCAAATAGTAGCATTACTTGGCCCGAATGGTGCGGGGAAAACAACGACAATTTCAATGATGCTCGGGTTAAAAGATCCAACAGAAGGGAATATCTCTATATTTGGAAAGAGTCCGAAGCATAGAGATGTTCGCAATAGCCTCGGTGCGATGCTGCAAGAAGTAAGTGTGATTGATAGCATCACGGTAGAAGAGGCAATCGAGTTATTCCGTAGTTATTATACGAATCCTGTGGAGAAAGAAACATTACTGCAGTTGTCAAACTTAGAATCAGAACGAAAGCAAAGATGTGAGAAATTATCGGGCGGTCAAAAAAGAAGGTTAAATTTTGCACTGGCACTTGCAGGGAATCCAGACTTGTTATTTTTAGATGAACCAACTGTAGGGATGGACATTACATCTCGAAAAACGTTTTGGGAAACGATTCGAAAATTAGCAAGTGAAGGGAAAACGATTATTTTAACAACACATTATTTAGAAGAAGCGGATGCGTTAGCAGATCGAATTTTATTATTTGCGAACGGAAAGATTATCGCAGATGGCACACCGGATGAGATGAAAGCGACGATTTCTCGAAAAACAATCTCGTTTTATTCGAAAGAGAAAATTCCTAAGAGTTTACTAAAGGAATTACCGCATGTAACAGAAGTACAGTCAAATGAAGGGCGCTTCACTTTAACGACGGAAGATACAGATGCCACTTTACAAGCAATTTATCAGAGGAATCTACCTGTAACAGACGTTTCAGTTGAACGTGGAAGCCTCGATGAAGCATTTGAACAGTTTGTTGCAAATCAGAAGGAGGGAATCGCATGAGAGCATTATGGATGCAATGTAAAATAGAGGTTTTACGTACGTTCCGCAATAAATTATTCATCTTTTTCTCATTATTAATGCCAGTTATGTTTTATTACATCTTTACAAATGTTATTCAAGTCCCGCAAAACGGAGATGCATGGAAAGCACATTATTTAATTTCAATGGCGACTTTCAGTATTGTAGGGACTGCTCTTTTTAGTTTCGGTGTGAGACTTTCTCAGGAAAAAGGGCAAGGATGGACACATTTGTTAAAAATTACACCGCTTCCAGAGGGCGCATATTTAGCAGCTAAAATTATTGCTCAAACAGTAGTGAATGCTTTTTCAATTTTAGTTATTTTTATGGCAGGAATATTAATTAATAATGTTGAGTTAACGATAGGCCAATGGATTGGTGCAGGATTATGGTTATTACTAGGCGTGACACCATTTTTAGCCCTTGGAACAGTAATAGGTTCAATTAAGAAGGCGGATGCAGCTGCTGGCTTAGCGAATATTTTAAATATGAGTTTAGCTGTAATCGGTGGATTATGGATGCCAATTGAAGTATTCCCGAAAATTTTAAGATCTATCGGTGAATGGACACCAACATATCATTTCGGAAGTGGTGCATGGGATATTGTAGCTGGAAAGTCGATTGGTTGGGAAAATATCGCGGTACTAGGAGGTTATTTCCTTATATTTGTTGTAGTATCAATATATATAAGAAAAAGACAGGAAGCGGTATAAATGATAGAGAATAAAAGGTTTGAAGTTTTTCCGAAACAGATGGGTTTCTTCCCGTATATGTGGCTCGTGTATTTATTATTTCCAATCTATAATTTAACGCAAGTATCAGGATGGAAGCTTGTAATAGGGATCGGTATGTTGATAGTCTTCACTGTCACATACCGGCAGCTTTATTTTGTTAAGAAAACGTTCATTTTGTGGGCGTGTATTCAAATGATGCTCACATTCTCATTTGCTCTATTTTATAACCCCTTCATGATATTGTTTGGATATTTCACGGCGAGTGCGATGGGATTTGCGCCAAGTAAGAAAGCGTTTCGTGTGCTGTTAGGTTTATTAGTTGTAATGCTTGGAGCTTTTATATTTGTAAATGTTAATCAACTAACAATCCCGAGTTTAGTGAATATCGTTCCGATGTTTATTTTAATGCTTCTTACGCCATTTGGAATGCGTAATTTTAATCAGAAAAAGATGTTGAAAAATCAACTAAACGAAGCAAACGAACAAATTAAAGACTTAGTAAAACGCGAGGAACGGCAGCGAATCGCAAGAGATCTTCATGATACGTTAGGGCATACGTTATCTCTTATTACTTTAAAAAGTCAGCTTGTGGAGAAATTGATTGTGAAGAATCCAGAACGCGCAAGTATAGAGGCGAAGGAGATTACACAAACATCTCGTACTGCTTTAAAACAACTGCGCGAATTAATTTCTGATATGCGTATGATTACAGTGGAAGAAGAACTTGAGCAAATAAAAGCAATTTTACAAGCGGCTAATATTGAATTAGAAGTAAAACAAGCAGCTAATTCTAGTGCGTTATCACCAATTGAACAAAATATTTTAGGAATGTGTTTACGTGAGGCAGTTACGAATATTGTAAAGCATAGTAAGGCGACGGAGTGCATTGTATCTGTATTAGAATCGCAAGGTGAACTGATTTTGAAAGTAGAGGATAATGGCGTAGGTTTGGAAAATCAAAATCATGATGGAAACGGTATTCGCGGCATGAAGGAGCGGATTGCTCTTATTGATGGAGTAGTTGAACTGGATACGATTAACCCAGGAACATTGTTAACGGTGAAAGTTCCGATTGTAATTAGAACAGGAAAAGATGAGGTGAGGGCATGATTCGAATTATTATTGCAGAAGATCAACGAATGCTTCGTGGTGCATTAGGAGCCCTACTTGATCTAGAAGATGATATTGAAGTAGTTGGGCAGGCTGCGAATGGGGAAGAGGCGTTAAAATTAATCGAATCGCTAAAGCCTGATATAAGTATTATGGATATTGAAATGCCGATTCAAAGTGGTTTAGATGTTGCTGAAGCGCTGAAGAAGGAAAAGTCACCTTGTAAAGTAATGATTTTAACAACATTTGCACGACCAGGTTATTTTGAACGGGCAATGAAAACTGGTGTTCACGGGTATTTATTAAAGGATAGCCCAAGCGAGGACTTGGCTTCAGCAATTCGAAATGTCATGAAAGGGAAGCGAGAAATTTCGCAGGAGCTAATGTTTGGCTTATGGCAGGAACAAAATCCGTTATCAGATCGTGAAAAAGAAGTGCTGGTACTTGCGAAAGAAGGAAAGACTACAAATGAAATTGCTAAGATGCTCTATCTTTCGCCTGGTACAGTGCGTAATTATATTTCTGAAGTATTAGCAAAACTGGAAGCGAAAAATAGAATTGAGGCAATTACAATTGCGGAAGAAAAGGGATGGATATAAAAAGAAGTTTACCTATGAGTGGTAAGCTTCTTTTTTCTTATAAACAACGGTTTCACTAGAGAATTCCGTCTCAGCTGAGTTGCTTGGAATTTGAAGTGTAGTACGTAATGTAGATTTTGCTTCATTTTTCGACAAAAAATTTGTTATAGTAAGATTAGGTTGTTGGTCTAAATTTTGGACAACTTTGCCACTAACAGTTGTAATTACTCCATTTTTATCTACTTTTACAATGAGATCTTGAACATATACTGTATAGTTTTTGTAAGTTTGTGCAAGGCGAACTTCGGTTTTATTTTCTTTTGTATCTTTATTTGTAGGTTGGGAATCTACATTCATTTCAGTTGTCACTCACTCTTGTTGAGCTTTAGCCTCGTTTATCTCATCTTTTAAATACTTTTTCGCCATATTTTTTTCGTATTATTTTGAGGTTGTGTTAATTTTTTTATCTTTAAACTAGGCTGAGCAATTTCAACTTTTACTTCATTTTTGTCTAATTCTTGGGTGTGAACAGCTTCTGCTGATAAAGGATAAAGAAGACCGAATGTAACGAAAAGCACGAGCAAGTTTTCTATAATTTATCTATAAAACTTCTAATCTATTATTGTATGTGAGATGAATTGTATGGAAAATTTGCCGAATTTTATATATATTATGCATTATTTCATATCAAAAATTGTCGAATTCACATTATTGTAGTGGTATGACAACTTAACAAATTAGATTGTTATAATGGGATGGTGAGTAAGTATGCACGCAGAAAAATTAGGAAGTGAAATTAAGAAAATTAGGGTAATGAGGGGATTAACACAAAAACAGTTATCCGAGAACATATGTCATCAATCGGAAGTGAGCCGAATTGAATCGGGCGCGGTATACCCAAGTATGGATATATTGCAAGGTATTGCAGCGAAATTACAAGTTCCTATTATTCACTTTTATGAGGTACTTATTTATTCTGATATTGAAAGAAAAAAGTTATTTAAAGATAGAATTCAAATGTTGAGTAAGAAGAAACAATATGCTGAAATTTATAGCATTGTTTCAAATGAATTAAAAAAAGAAAAGTTTCATCCAGAATTTAATCAGTTTCTTCTTTGGTACTATTACTTATCTGCATATGTTTTACAGAAAATTAATTTTGAATATTGCATTTTAGAGTTAAAAAAAATTGTACATCAATCATACGGAGGGATAGATGTATTTCAAAATTTATATATTGAAAATTCTATTGCAAGTATTTGTGCAGAAAATAATCAATTAGATAGGGCAATAACTTCATTTCAAGCTATTTTAGAACGGTTAGAATCGCTACATAATAATGAGGCATTCACAGTTAAAGTTCGATACAATTATGCAAAAGCTTTATATTTGAGTGATCAGTTTGAAGAGGCATTGTATCAAGTAAATGAAGCAATTGAAGCTTCTCGGTATATGGGAAGTATGGAATTAATCGGTCAATTGTATTATCAAAAGGGCGAGTGTCTTGAGAAATTAGAATATTCATCAGATGATATTAAAGAAGTGTATAAAAAAGCGTCTTTCTTCTTTGATTTATTAGATTTACATTCTTACAAAGAGACGTTATTAAAAAAAAAGAAGTATTTAAATTAAAATGATTTGGAATATGTATAATGGTATATTTCGTAAGTTATATCCACAAAAAGTAATGAAATATCCAAAAAATGGGTATGCATAATTGCATAAGTTGTGGATAAATTTTCATGATATATTAAAAGAAAACGATGTGGGTGATGGAATATGAAAAAACTACTTATTGGTAGTCTATTAACGTTAGCAATGGCATGGGGTATTTCATTAACAGATACAGCTTTAGAGAAAAGCCAAGTAATTTCTCATAATGATCAAGAGGTACAATTAGCTTCAGATTTACCATTTGAACATTAAAAAAACAACCGTCTTACTTAGACGGTTGTTTTTTTGTGGAGTAACATCCAAACATCTTTACTAGAAACAGGCTTGCTAAAGAGGAATCCTTGAATGTGGTCATAGTTTTGTTCGTGTAAAAACTTCCATTGTCCTTCTGTTTCTACACCTTCCGCAATAACCTCTAAATTTAATTCTTTTGATAGCTTAATAATGGAAGCGATAATCGCTTCTTCTAAAGGGCTATTTGTAATTCCACAAATAAACTCTCGAGCAATTTTTAATGTATTGATTGGATATTTCGTTAAATAAGCTAAAGAACTGTAACCAGTTCCAAAGTCATCGATTGAAATTTGAATACCGAGATTTTGAAGTTGCTCTAGTTTTGCAACTACAGATTGATTTTGATTAATGGCAATACTTTCTGTAATTTCAATATCCAGTGCTTCCGGTTTTAGTTCTGTTTCTTCTAAAACCTTTGAAATAGTTGGGATTAAATCTGCATGGTTAAATTGAACAACAGATAAATTCACACCTACTTTCAAGTGAGAAAACCCTTGATTATGCCATCTTTTTGCCTCTAAGCAAGCGGTACGTAAAATCCAATTACCAAGTTCAATAATAAATCCTGTTTCCTCTGCTAGAGGAATAAATTGGGCAGGTGATACAATTCCGAGTTTTGGATGTTTCCAGCGAATTAATGCCTCAAAACCGATAATTTGTTTTGTTTTTGTATTTACTTGCGGTTGATACTCAAGGAAAAATTCATTTTGTTGCAGAGCCTTTGAAAGTTCACCTTCTAGGAAGTGTAGTTCATTTTGCGCAACACTCATTTCTTTTGAGAAGAAAATGAATCTATTTTTCCCATTAGCTTTTGCCCGGTACATAGCCATATCTGCATTTTTCATTAATTCGGTTACATCGGTTCCGTATTCCGGAAACATTGCAATTCCGATACTCGGTGTAACAGAAAGTTCTTCATCTTTAATGAAGTAAGGCTTATTTAAGATGGTTAAAATTTGTTCGGCTATAAAAGCAGCACTTTTTTCAGAGTACATATCGGGTAATAGGATCGTAAATTCATCTCCGCCTTGGCGGGCAACGATATCTTTTGAACGCAAACATCCACGTAATCTTTTTGCTACTTCAATTAATAATAAATCTCCGACATCATGACCGAGTCGATCGTTAATTTTTTTAAATCGATCTAAGTCGAGGAACATGACGGCAACGTCATTAGTGTTGTTTTGCGCTGTATTTAAAATCGTTTTTAAATCTTTTTCGAATTTTCGTCGATTCGGTAGTCCTGTAAGTGCATCATGGAAAGCCAAATGCTCTACTTGTTTTTGTTTTTCATATAAAGTTGTAATATCACGTGCTATACCAAACATCCCAACAACTTCTTTATTTATAAAAATAGGGATGAATGTAATGTGAAGATAATAATAGCCTTCTTTTTCTTTTGTTCGAATTTCTAGAGTTTGTGGTCTACCTTCTTTTGTACTTTGTAAAGATTTCTTCAATAATTCATGATCTTGTGGATCGATGAAGTGTAGAAGAGAATAGCTTGTTACTTCACAGTAATAGGCTGTAAATAAACTTTCACAAGCCTTATTAGATTGTTGAAAAATCCCGTTCATATTTAAAGAAAAAACAGCATCAGGATGATCTTCGAATAAAGACTTATAACGCTGTTCACTTTTTGATAGGGCAGATGCACCTTCTTCGACCTTTCCTTCTAGTTGTGTAGTCAACTGTTCGTACGTATCGATTAATACTTGATTATCTTTCCACATGTAAAGTTGTCGTAGGAATAATAAGATTAGTGATAATACTAGACCGATTAGCATGAACTTATCGTCCCAAGGCTGAATGACAATAAAGGAAAAAGTAATGATTATACTAAAATAAGGTAATATAAAGCGTACATAATCGAATCGATAATACTTCATTTTCGTTTCATGTTGCATTGGTTTATCCAAAATGTACAGTATGGACGATAAACCGATTAGTAAAATCGAAGCAGTATGTATTAAATAAGAGACTTCAGAAGAAGTTTCCATTCCTTTGTTTAATTGGAACAGATGTATATATCCGTACACAAGTATGATAGTAAAGCCGATAATTAATGAGATTCTACTAGAAGAATATTGTTCTCTCCTATATAGGCTAATAACGGCGTAAATTACTAATGATTGTGCGATAAAATACCCAATCAAAAGCCACGTGTCCGTCGTCAACATACGAAAGCTAGAAATATCTAAAATAAAGGTTAGGGTAAAATAAATATTCATAATAACAATGAAGATGCTATCGAATGAAAATTGAGCAAGACCTCTAATGGAGTAATGTTTTATAAACTTTATAGCAAATCCAGAAAAAAGCAAAATATATTGTATGATGAAAAAAGGTAGTGCTTTATATGAGAATATGACTTGATCATAAATAGAAAGTGACTGAAGAAATAAAGTTATTTCCATAATTAGTCCACATATGCAAGTACATAGTAGTAAAACCCAAAATAGTTTGTCACTGCTTTTCATCTTCTTAATTGCTTTATATAAGCAATAGCAAGAAAAGAGTGCCGCAAAGCAAAATAAGAAAAGAATTCCAATTTCTTTTATATTTAAATTCCTAGGGATAAGAAATATCCAAAGAGAAAATATAATTATATACATCATGACAAAGTGTACATATTTTTTTGATTAATCATATTATGACTCCGTTTCAATAAAGTTGAATCACAGGTGGAAAATGCTAATTCCAATCATAGCATATAAAATAGGGTGTTTTTTACTATAAAAATTACTTTTTTTGAAAAAAATAGCGCAACATTACAATTTACCATTGCAATGTTGCGCTATTTATTCTTTTTATTCCTCTTATAGAGGATAGTTCACATATTAATTGTAGCATTGCTAAATCTTTCTGTTTACTTTCAATCATAATATCGAAATTATGATCAATTTTTTTTGTAATGTGTAAAAAAGGTTTAATAAAGTCTAAATCAATATAACCTGCGTGGGCCCTAAATTCTTTTTCTGATTTAGGAGAAGAAATATGAATCTTAGGAGGGACATTTGTATGTGACCAAGTTTTAAATATCATAGGAAGTAATTCTTCTAGCGGTTCATTACAAAGGTTCGCTATATGATGATGATAATCGAACACGAAAGGGATTTTTTCTTTTTGGCAAATAGCCAAAGTTTCAGAAGTTGTATATGTTTTATCATCATTTTCAAGAGTCATTTGTTTTTTTATATGGTAAGGAAGTTTCTGTATGTTTTCATGAAAACGTTCGATTGCCTTCTCCTTATTTCCATACGCGCCACCTACATGGATATTAATGTAGGAAGAATCTGCAATTCCCATAGCATGTAACACGTTATAATGATAGGTCATATCTGTAATTGCATTAGTTGTAATATGTGGTTTGTCGCTTGTAAATAGTGTGAATTGATTTGGGTGAAAACTTACGCGTATATTGTGTTCTTGAATTAATGCTCCTATTTTACGCCATAGTGGAGCGAATAGTTGAATGTAATCAAATTCAACTTCAGGGTGTGTTGCAAGCGGAACGATAGAAGACGATAAACGATATAATGGAATTTCGTGTGCAATATTGTAATGAAGGATGCGTATTGTGTGTTCTAGATTTTGTAGTGTGACATTATATAATTTATCTTCACGCTCTTGTTTTTTTAGTTTTTTCCAGCTTGTAAATGTCATTGTTTTGGCAGGCGAACAGTCCCAGAGTGCCATTGCATGTGAGACATATCCAAACCGTATAATCATAAAGGATACACCTCTTTTATTCATCGACTTTCCTATAAGAAGAACGCAAGTATCGTTCCTATCCATTCTTTGCCCCTATCAATAAGGGAAAGCGGGCTGACATCGTCAAAGGAAAGTAATGACGCATTTTTTAGATCTTCATGGAATTTATTTTTAACTTCTTGTATGAAATGTTTATCGTACAAAAGGCAGTTGATTTCATGATTAATATATAAACTTCTCATATCAAAATTAGCAGTTCCGATATCACAAATATGATCGTCTACTATAATGATTTTTGCGTGAAAAAACCCTTGCTGAAAAGCGTAAATATTACAACCAGCTTGTATTAACTTTCGGCAATATGGGAATTTTGCTTCTCGAACGAGGGCGTGATCAGCCTTTTGTGGAACGAGAATAGTTATTTGAACCCCACGTTTTTGTGCGTTTAATAATGCGTTCATAATTTTTTTTCCAGGAATGAAATAGGGTGTACCGATAAAGATTTCTTTTTTCGCGCTTTCGATTAATTGTAAAAATGTATTTTGTAAATAGGCACCATCAGTAGGGATAAAACGATGTAGAACGGTCCCTGGTTGTCGCTTAGGAAAATAAAGAGATGAATCTAATAAATTTTGGCCTGTATCGTCGAGCCAATCATGTAAAAATTGTTTTTGTAAATCTTGTATCCCTTCTCCTGTAAGACGTAAATGATAATCTCGCCATAATCCTAACTTTTGATTATGTCCTAAATATTCCTCGCCAATATTAAATCCACCAATATAGCCAATTTCCCCGTCAATAACTGTAATTTTTCTATGATTTCTTTGATTTGCAGAAAAGAAAGGAAAAGGAAATTTTACTTTGTGACAAAATGAAAAAGAGACACCATGCTTTTGTAGCGAGTAAATCGCTTCTTTTGATAAATAATGACTGCCAAACCGGTCGAGTAAAAGTCTTACTTCAATCCCTTCTTGTGCTTTATCGATAAGTAACTTTAAAAACTTACGACTTATCTCATCGCTTTTTACAATGAAAAATAAAACGTGTACATGGTGTTTCGCCTGTTTTATATCAGTAAAAAGGGCGTCATACAAATCTTTTCCGTATGTATAAAGGTGAAAATCACTTTGACGTAAAGGGAAAGAACGAGAACGCACACGCTTTAAATGAACAATTCTCCCATAAGAAAGATCGATTACAATCCAGAGAGCGCTGCCTATTAACACGAGAGATAAGAAGAACATGAGTAAATTCCCTCCTTCACGGTCTTTTCACCATCAGTTTTTTACAAATCAAAATTTCACTTTACCCCGATTGGTGTGGGCTAATAGTCAGTAGGGAATAAACAGCTCCCTACTGATTAAAGTTTCACTTTATAGTTTCACCCAAATAAACAGCTTTATTAAAAAAATGTGTTGTTGTATAACAAAAAACTGTTGACTGAATGCTCACTCATTATATAATGGAAATAGGGGATACAATTCAGAAAATTATATATTTTCGAAGATTCTAAAAAAGAAAGAGGGCTTACAAAGAGAGGGGTAGCATAAAAATGAATAGCTTACTAATCATTAATTGGCTGGCTGCCATTGCTGTTATTGCTTATGCGGGATATTTGTTTGTATATCTTATACGAACGAGGATGGCCTACATACAATTAGGAAAAAAGATTGAATTTGACCGTCGTTTTAAAGAGCGTTGGGATCTTCTTAAGGTCAATGTTTTCGGTCAGAAAAAGCTGCTGAAAGATAAAAAGAGCGGCATCATTCACGTTATGTTCTTTTACGGATTTATTCTTGTCCAATTTGGAGCAATTGACTTCGTTTGGAAAGGGCTTGCACCAGGATCACATCTTCCACTTGGACCACTATACCCTGCATTTACATTCTTCCAGGAAATTGTCACACTTGTTATTTTAATCGCAGTCTTTTGGGCTTTTCATAGACGCTATGTTGAAAAGCTTGTTCGTTTAAAACGTAATTTCAAATCAGGTCTTGTTCTTATCTTTATTGGTGGCTTAATGATTTCTGTGCTACTCGGTAACGGGATGGGAATTATATGGCACGGTGAAGAGCTTTCATGGAGTGAACCAATTGCTTCTGCAATCGCTTACGTTTTCTCAGGGATAAATGAAACCGTAGCCATTTCTGTGTTCTATTTCTCTTGGTGGGTGCATCTACTAATTTTGTTAACGTTTTTAGTTTATGTTCCACAATCAAAACACGCGCATTTAATTGCGGGACCAGCTAATGTATTCTTCGGTCGTCTTTCGAATCCTGGGAAACTTGAAAAGATTGACTTTGAAGATGAAACGCAAGAAACATTCGGTGTTGGTAAAATTGAAGACTTTAGACAAAATCAGCTTATTGATTTATACGCTTGCGTAGAGTGTGGTCGCTGTACAAATATGTGTCCGGCAACAGGAACAGGAAAAATGTTATCACCGATGGATTTAATTTTAAAACTTCGCGACCATTTAACGGATAAAGGAGCAGCGGTAACATCAAAAGCACCGTGGGTTCCAGTTGTTGCTTTTAATAATACACAAGGAAATCAGTTAGCGATGATGGCAGCTGGAAAAGGACAACAAGAATCAGCAGCTACAGCGCTGGCTTACGATCCGAGCTTAATCGGAGATGTTATTACAGAAGAAGAGATTTGGGCATGTACAACGTGCCGTAACTGTGAAGATCAGTGTCCAGTTATGAATGAACATGTTGATAAAATTATTGATTTACGCCGCTATCTCGTTTTAACAGAAGGGAAAATGGATGCAGAGGCGCAGCGTGCAATGACAAATATCGAGCGTCAAGGTAATCCGTGGGGACTGAACCGTAAAGAGCGTGAAACATGGCGTCAAGGTGATGATGAAGTAACAGTTCCAACTGTAAAAGAGAAATCAAAAGCTGGCGAAGAGTTTGAATACTTATTCTGGGTTGGATCAATGGGTTCGTATGACAACCGCAGTCAGAAGATTGCGATATCATTTGCGAAGCTAATGAACGAAGCAGGCATTTCATTCGCAATTCTTGGTAATAAGGAAAAGAACTCTGGTGATACACCGCGCCGCCTCGGAAACGAATTCGTATTCCAAGAGATGGCAACGAAAAACATTGAAGAATTTGAAAAAGCAGGAGTGAAGAAAATCGTTACGATTGACCCTCATGCTTATAACACTTTTAAAAATGAGTACCCGGACTTTGGCTTACAAGCAGAAGTCTATCATCATACAGAATTACTAGCCCAGTGGGTGAAGGAAGGACGTTTAAAACCTGTCCATTCTATTGAAGAAACAGTTACGTACCATGATTCCTGTTACTTAGGAAGATACAACGAAGTATATGAGGCACCGCGCGATATTCTAAAAGCAATTCCAGGTGTAAACCTTGTAGAAATGGCGCGTAACCGTGAAACGGGAATGTGCTGTGGTGCAGGTGGCGGCTTAATGTGGATGGAAGAAAAGGCTGGTTCTCGTATTAACGTTGCTCGTACAGAACAAGCGTTGGCTGTACAACCGTCAATTATCGGTACAGGATGCCCATATTGCTTAACGATGATTAGTGACGGTACGAAAGCGAAAGAAGTTGAAGAAACAGTTCAAACTCTGGACGTAACAGAGATTTTAGAACGCTCAGTTATTGGGCAGAAGAAAGAAGCAATCTAGTTTGTGGGAATGCATACAACTTTAGAAAGAGGTGCAATTATTGCACCTCTTCTCAACGTAGGAATACCGAGCGAGCGCTCGGCGTTAAAAAAAGAAATGGGGGAAAGAAACATGAGTAAAACAGTTATTTTAAGTGCTGCAAGAACACCGGTTGGAAAATTTGGAGGGACTTTAAAAGACGTGAAAGCAACAGAACTTGGAGGAATCGCAATTAAGGCAGCGCTTGAAAGGGCGAATGTTTCCGCGAGTGATGTTGAAGAAGTTATATTTGGAACGGTTATCCAAGGAGGACAAGGACAAATTCCATCACGCCAAGCAGCAAGAGCGGCTGGTATTCCTTGGGAAGTGCAGACGGAAACAGTAAATAAAGTTTGTGCATCAGGGCTTCGCGCAGTTACTTTAGCGGATCAAATTATTCGTACTGGTGACCAATCACTGATTGTAGCTGGTGGAATGGAATCGATGAGTAACAGTCCTTACATTTTACGAGGAGCAAGATGGGGATACAGAATGGGTAACAACGAAGTTATCGATTTAAACGTTGCAGACGGTTTAACATGCGCATTTTCAGGTATACACATGGGTGTTTATGGTGGAGAAGTTGCAAAAGAAGACGGGATCTCTCGCGAAGCACAAGATGAATGGGCATATCGTAGCCATCAACGTGCGGTTTCAGCACATAAGGAAGGGCGTTTTGAAGAGGAGATTGTACCAGTAACAATTCAGCAAAGAAAAGGCGATCCTATCGTCGTGGCTAAGGATGAGGCGCCGCGTGAAGATACAACGATTGAAAAATTAGCGAAATTAAAGCCTGTATTTGATAAGACGTCAGCGGTGACAGCTGGTAATGCTCCTGGACTAAATGATGGCGGTGCGGCGCTTGTATTAATGAGCGAGGACAGAGCGAAGCAAGAGGGAAGAAAGCCATTAGCGACAATTTTGGCGCATACAGCAATTGCGGTAGAATCGAAGGATTTCCCAAGAACGCCAGGTTATGCAATTAATGAATTGCTGAAAAAGACAGGTAAGACAATTGAAGAAATCGATCTATTTGAAATCAATGAGGCATTTGCGGCGGTAGCAATTGCAAGTACTGAAATTGCAGGGATTGATCCGGAAAAATTGAATGTAAATGGCGGTGCTGTAGCAATGGGGCATCCAATTGGAGCGAGCGGAGCACGTATTATTGTTACGCTTATCCACGCACTGAAGCAGCGCGGCGGCGGAATTGGCATTGCTTCAATTTGTAGCGGTGGCGGCCAAGGCGATGCAGTGATGATTGAGGTTCACTAATTAAGATTAGAAGGTATATAGTTTATTAAAAATTAAGGGGGAAGAAAAAATGGGTGTACAAAAGATTGTTGTAATTGGTGCGGGGCAAATGGGATCTGGAATTGCACAAGTATGTGCAATGGCAGGATATGATGTGAAGATTCAAGATTTAAAACAAGAGCAATTAGATAGAGGGTTAGCTATCATTACGAAAAACTTAGTGCGTCAAGTAGAAAAAGGACGCATGAAGGAAGAAGAGAAAGAGGGAACGTTAAATCGTCTTACAGTAACTCTTGATTTAGATTGTGTGAAAGAAGCGGATCTTGTTATTGAGGCTGCGGTTGAGAAAATGGATATTAAAAAGAAAATTTTTGCGAATCTAGATGAAATCGCTCCAGAACACGCAATTTTAGCAACGAATACGTCATCGTTACCAATTACGGAAATTGCAGCGGTAACGAAACGTCCTGAGAAAGTAATCGGCATGCACTTTATGAATCCAGTTCCAGTTATGAAACTCGTTGAAATTATTCGTGGTTTAGCTACAGATGATGCAGTGTACGAAACGATTGAGGATATTACGAAAAAAATCGGGAAAGTGCCAGTTGAAGTAAATGATTTCCCAGGGTTTGTATCGAACCGTATTTTATTACCTATGATTAACGAAGCAATCTATACGTTATATGAAGGTGTAGCAACGAAAGAAGCGATTGATGAGGTAATGAAGCTCGGTATGAACCATCCGATGGGGCCACTTACATTAGCTGATTTTATCGGTTTAGATACGTGTTTATACATTATGGAAGTGTTGCATGAAGGATTAGGAGATAGTAAATATCGCCCATGTCCATTATTACGCAAGTATGTGAATGCAGGATGGTTAGGACGTAAAACGGGTCGTGGTTTCTACGTTTACGAATAAAGTCCTCCCTTTATTAAAATAGTGGTCTTACCAGATTGTTAAAAAGATATATAGCAAACGGAGGCGAAGTACATGAATTTTCACTTTACTGAAGAGCAACAAATGATGAGGAAAATGGTTCGAGATTTTGCGCAGAAGGAAATAGCTCCCTTTGTTCCTAGTATGGAACAAGGGGTGTTCCCGAAAGAGATTTTGCAAAAGATGGGTGAGCTTGGACTAATGGGTATTCCAGCGCCTGCAAAATATGGCGGGGCAGAAATGGATTTTATTTCTTACATTCTAGCAATTGAGGAAATTTCAAAGGTAAGTGCAACGGTTGGTGTAATTTTAGCTGTACATACGTCAGTTGGAATGAATCCGATTTTATACTTCGGAACAGAAGAACAGAAGCAGAAATATGTTTCTAAATTGGCAACTGGTGAGTATTTAGGCGCATTTGCTCTAACAGAACCAAATGCAGGATCAGATGCAGGTAGTTTGAAATCAAGAGCTGTAAAGAAAGACGATTATTACATTATTAATGGATCGAAAGTGTTTATTACGAATGGCGGCGAAGCAAGTACATACATTGTATTCGCTTCTACAAATCCAGAGGTGGGGAAAAGTGGTATTTCTGCATTTATTGTAGAGAAAGATACACCAGGCTTAATCATCGGAAAAGATGAGCATAAGATGGGGCTTCTTGGTTCTCGTACAGTACAACTTACGTTTGAAGATATGAAAGTGCCGGTCGAGAATTTACTTGGTGAAGAAGGACAAGGATTTAAGGTGGCGATGGCGAATTTAGATGTTGGACGAATTGGGATCGGAGCGCAGGCATTAGGAATCGCGGAAGCGGCACTTGCATGTGCGATTGATTATGCGAAAGAGCGCGAGCAATTCGGCAAGCCAATTGCGGCGCAGCAAGGAATCGGATTCAAACTTGCAGATATGGCGACTAGCGTAGAAGCAGCGCGATTACTTGTATACAGAGCGGCATCGCTAAGAGCGCAAGGATTACCATGCGGTAAAGAAGCTTCCATTGCGAAATTATTTGCTTCTAAGACGGCTGTTGAAGTTGCGATTGAAGCGGTGCAAGTATTTGGCGGTTACGGTTATACGAAAGATTATCCAGTAGAAAGATTTTTCCGTGATGCGAAGATCACGCAAATATATGAAGGAACGAGCGAAATACAAAAGCTTGTAATTAGTCGAGCTTTATAAAAAGATGAGGGGGAGACGGGAATGCATTTTAAATTATCAGAAGAACATGAAATGATAAGAAAAATGGTTCGGGATTTTGCAAGAAATGAAGTAGCACCGACGGCGGCAGAGCGTGATGAGGAAGAGCGATTTGATCGCGCCTTATTTGATCAAATGGCAGAGCTTGGTTTAACCGGCATTCCGTGGCCTGAAGAGTATGGTGGAATTGGAAGCGATTACTTAGCGTATGTAATTGCCATTGAAGAATTATCCCGCGTATGTGCTTCTACAGGTGTAACATTGTCTGCACATACTTCACTTGCTGGTTGGCCAATTTTTAAATTTGGAACGGAAGAACAAAAACAAAAGTTTTTACGACCGATGGCAGAAGGAACGAAAATTGGCGCATACGGTTTAACGGAGCCAAGTTCTGGTTCAGATGCTGGCGGAATGAGGACAACTGCGAAACGAGATGGAGACCATTACATTTTAAATGGATCGAAAATCTTTATTACAAATGGTGGCATTGCTGATATTTATGTTGTTTTTGCATTAACAGACCCTGAATCGAAGCAGCGCGGCACGAGTGCATTTATTGTGGAGAGCGATACGCCAGGATTTTCAGTTGGGAAGAAAGAGAGCAAGCTAGGGATTCGCTCTTCGCCGACTACTGAAATTATGTTTGAAGACTGCCGTATTCCTGTAGAGAACCTACTCGGGGAAGAGGGCCAAGGATTTAAAGTTGCGATGCAAACGTTAGATGGCGGACGTAATGGTATTGCCGCGCAAGCAGTCGGTATCGCGCAAGGGGCTTTAGATGCTTCTGTAGAATATGCAAGAGAGCGTCATCAGTTTGGGAAGCCGATTGCGGCGCAACAAGGAATTGGCTTTAAACTTGCGGATATGGCAACGGATGTAGAGGCGGCGCGTCTTTTAACATATCAAGCGGCTTGGCTTGAATCTGAAGGGCTTCCGTACGGGAAAGAGTCAGCGATGTCAAAAGTATTTGCAGGTGATACAGCGATGAAGGTAACGACTGAAGCAGTACAAGTATTCGGTGGTTATGGTTATACGAAAGATTATCCAGTAGAGCGTTACATGCGCGATGCAAAGATTACACAGATATATGAGGGAACGCAAGAGATCCAAAGGCTTGTAATTTCTCGTATGTTAACGAAATAGGAACGAAAGCGTAGGTATTTCCCTACGCTTTTTCCTTCCAAAAATAATAGAGAGAGGTGAAGGGGATGGTTAAACATAATGTACATGCATCAGTGAAAGATGAAAAATTAGTTGCGTTAAGGCGTGAACAAATGATTAAAGGTGCGGTGCAACTGTTTAAGCAAAAAGGGTTCCCACGTACAACAACGAGAGAAATTGCGAAGGCGGCTGGGTTTAGTATTGGAACACTTTATGAGTACATTCGTACAAAAGATGATGTTTTATATTTAGTTTGTGATAGTATATATGAACATGTAAAAGAGCGGTTAGAGGAAGTAGTGTGTACAGAAAAGGGAAGTATAGAAAGCTTAAAGATAGCAATAATGAATTATTTTAAAGTGATGGATGAATTGCAAGAAGAAGTATTAATTATGTATCAAGAGGTACGTTTTTTACCGAAAGAATCACTCCCATATGTATTAGAAAAAGAGTTTCAAATGGTCGGGATGTTTGAGAATATTTTAGAGCAGTGTACGGAAAATGGAACATTTACATTAAATAAAAAAGAAATACAGCTTCTTGCACATAATATTTTCATACAAGGACAAATGTGGGGATTTAGACGTTGGGCCCTGCAAAAACTGTATACGCTTGAAGAATATACAGAAATGCAAATTAGGTATGTATTGCAAGGGGCGCATATGCTTCCGAAATAAGGAATGGACAAATTATAATTTTATTACCATATTAAAGTTTCCCGTTTTTTTTGTAGCATATTTGTGCGACTTTTGTTTATAATGAATAGTATGGATTTTTTTAAGCAGACCGTTATATATAAGGTTATATTTGAAGAAAGGAAGTGCCGCATAAGTGAATTTTAAGCAATATTCACCAGAAGAGCTAAAAGAATGTTCAATGATTGAAGTTGTACATAGCGTTTTAGGGGATAAAAGACAAGCAACGACATTCAACGAGTTGGTTCGAGAAATCGCTCAAGTGCTGGGACTATCTCAAGAGCAAGTTAATGCGAAACTCGCACAATTTTATACAGACTTAAACATCGATGGACGTTTCATTAATTTAGGAGAAAATCGTTGGGGGCTACGCAGCTGGTACCCATATGAGCAAATTGATGAAGAAATCTTACCTCAGCCAAAACCGAAGAAGAAACGTAAAGTTGAAGAGGACGGTTTTGACGACTACATCGAAGAAGATGAAGACGAATTCGGCGATGCAGAAGGAAATGCAGACGAAGAAGAAGATGTAGAAGATTTGGACAAGGTTCTTGAAGACGAAGACGCAGATGATGAAGATGATGATCTTGATGATTTAGAAGAAGATGATGAAGAATTCGCAGAAGAAGAACTTGAGTACGATGAAACTGAAGAAGAAGAAGAGGAAGAGCGGTAGTTCTTGACTTTTCATTATCGTCCATGTAGAATCATTTTTGGGCTCTTTAAAAAAGGACGATAATACTTTTAAAGTGTAAATATAAAAGAAAATTGCTCCCTACTTATTACTTTATGTGATGAGGGGAGCAATTTTCTTTTTTGTTTTTTGTTTAGAAAATAAAAAGAGTCTAACAATAAGATAGGTACAGTGTTATCTACATACGTTGCGCTTTGCAACGGTGATTATATAACAACAAGGTAGAAGGGAGTATTTTCATGACTAAGTATATTTTTGTAACAGGCGGTGTAGTATCGTCTTTAGGTAAAGGTATTACAGCAGCATCTCTTGGAAGACTTTTAAAAAATCGTGGTTTAAACGTAACTATTCAAAAGTTTGATCCATACATTAACGTAGACCCAGGGACTATGAGCCCATACCAACACGGTGAGGTATTCGTAACAGATGATGGTGCAGAAACTGACTTAGACCTTGGTCACTATGAGCGTTTCATCGACATCAACTTAAACAAATACAGCAACGTAACAACAGGTAAAATTTACTCTTCAGTTCTTCAAAAAGAGCGTCGTGGTGAATACCTAGGAGGAACAGTTCAAGTTATTCCTCACATTACTAACGAAATTAAAGAGCGTGTATACCGTTCTGGTCGCGAAACAAACGCGGACGTTGTTATTACAGAAATTGGTGGAACTGTTGGTGATATCGAGTCTCTACCATTCTTAGAAGCAATTCGTCAAATTAAGAGCGACATCGGTCGTGACAATGTAATGTACATTCACTGTACGTTAATCCCGTACTTAAAAGCTGCGGGTGAAATGAAAACAAAACCAACGCAACATAGCGTTAAAGAGCTTCGTAGCTTAGGTATTCAACCAAATATTATCGTTGTTCGTACAGAACTACCTGTTTCTCAGGACATGAAAGATAAGCTTGCATTATTCTGTGACATCGATACAAAAGCAGTTATCGAAGCACGCGATGCAGATACTTTATATGCGGTTCCATTATCTCTTCAAGAGCAAAACATGGATCAAATCGTTTGCGATCACTTGAAATTAGACAATCCAGCTGCAGATATGACAGAGTGGACTGCGCTAGTTAATAAAGTACGTAACCTTTCTAAGAAAACAAAAATCGCTCTTGTTGGTAAATACGTAGAACTTCAAGATGCATACATTTCTGTTGTAGAAGCACTTCGTCATGCAGGTTATTCATTCGACACAGATGTAGAAGTAAAATGGGTAAATGCTGAGCACGTAACAGCAGAGAACGTGAAAGAATTAGTTGGCGACACAGATGGTATCCTTGTACCAGGTGGCTTTGGCGATCGTGGTGTAGAAGGTAAAATCGTTGCAATTCAATATGCTCGTGAAAACAAAGTTCCATTCTTAGGAATTTGCCTAGGTATGCAACTTGCATCAATCGAATTCGCACGTAACGTATTAGGATTAGAAGGAGCTAACTCTTCTGAAATTAATCCTGACACACCTTATGCAATCATCGACTTATTACCAGAACAAAAAGATGTAGAAGACTTAGGTGGTACACTTCGTCTTGGTCTATACCCATGTAAGCTTGCTGAAGAAACAAATGCTTACAATGCTTACAACGAGCCGGTTGTATATGAGCGTCATCGTCATCGTTATGAGTTCAACAATCAATTCCGTCCGGATATGGAAAAAGCAGGATTTGTATTCTCTGGTACAAGCCCAGACGGTCGTCTAGTTGAAATCATTGAATTAAAAGACCACCCTTGGTTCGTGGCAGCACAGTTCCATCCAGAACTTGTATCTCGTCCAAACCGTCCACAACCATTGTTCCATGACTTCGTAAGTGCTTCTATTACGAATAAAGAGAGCAAGTAATAAAAAAAAGCGCCTGAAATAGGGCGCTTTTTTTAATATTCGTTTAACATTTCATCAATTGTAAATTTAATTCCGTGATAAGCAAATAAAGCTACAATTAAACTTGGGAAACCGTAGCGATTACCTTCATCATCTGGAATAAGACCTTTTAACAGCTTTGTATCAATATGTACATCTGTATATTGCTCAAGTGATTCAGGACCTTCTTGAATAGCGGAAATTCCAACAATGGATTGGCCTTCTTCATGAAGTTTTTTCGCGGTTTTTATAATTTCTTCATCTGTCGAAAAACGACTAATAAGAAGTACGCGGTCCGCAGAAGTCACTGCTGCCAGTTCACTGTTTTCTAGTAAACGTTTTGCTTGCTTCATTGGTTCAGCACCAAACAATGCTTCAGCAACAACGCCCTCCATTTCATTTGTACCATGTAAATAAATGAAACCATCGCCAACTAGTGCTTGAGCAAGTAGACGAGCGCTATCTTCTATATTCATTTCCTCTTTTTGAGAAACTCTGGAGAAATAACCACTTAATTGAGTTGAAAAAATTTTTAACATAATGTTACTCCCTTCGTACATGTTTACCGGCTTTCATTATAATTTATTTTTTTAGAAAGGTGAAATCGTAGGTAGCATAACAAAATAGGAAACGGTAAAATAAGAAAGAATAGGAAGGAATTTGCCAAAGAATAGCGAAAATAAATCGATAAGATATAAGAAGCTGTAAATCTTGTATTTACACAGAAAGGTTGGGAGTTATGGAAGGGAAAATTTTAATCGTTGATGATCAATATGGCATTCGTGTGTTATTACATGAAGTGTTCCAAAAAGAAGGTTATCAGACGTTCCAAGCAGCGAATGGATTTCAAGCTTTAGATATCGTGAAAAAAGATAATCCAGATTTAGTAGTGTTAGATATGAAAATCCCAGGTATGGATGGTATAGAGATTTTAAAACATGTAAAAGAAATTGATGAGAGTATTAAAGTGATTTTAATGACTGCTTATGGAGAATTGGATATGATTCAAGAAGCGAAAGATTTAGGAGCTTTAATGCACTTTGCTAAACCGTTTGATATTGATGAGATTCGTCAAGCAGTGAGAGATCAGCTTGCTGTAGAGGCGTAAAAAATGAATTTTTTATAAAAAATATGGAAAAAAGCGTTTACATGGACTATTGAGCAGGTGAATACAGTTGAGTTTTTGAGTACAAGTTGTTATCCTATTGAGTGTAGAAAAAAGTCCGGTATGTAAATATACATAATTTACCTTATCCTGGTCATACTACCAGCGATAAGAATTTATCGGATACAAAAAACGTTTTTTAGGAGGATTCACCATGCCTTTAGTTTCTATGAAAGAAATGCTAAACACAGCACTAGAAGGAAAATACGCAGTTGGTCAATTCAACATGAACAACTTAGAGTGGACTCAAGCTATCTTAGCTGCTGCGGAAGAAGAAAAATCTCCTGTAATCCTAGGTGTATCTGAGGGTGCAGCTCGTCATATGACTGGTTTCAAAACAGTTGTAGCTATGGTTAAAGCTTTAATCGAAGAAATGAACATCACTGTTCCTGTAGCGATTCACCTTGACCATGGTTCAAGCTTCGAAAAATGTAAAGAAGCAATCGATGCAGGTTTCACATCTGTAATGATCGACGCTTCTCACCACCCATTCGAAGAAAACGTTGAAACTACTAAAAAAGTGGTAGAATACGCACACGCTCGTAACGTATCTGTTGAGGCTGAGCTTGGAACAGTTGGCGGACAAGAAGACGATATCATCGCTGAAGGCGTAATTTACGCTGATCCAGCAGAGTGTAAGCACCTTGTTGAAGCAACAGGTATCGATTGCCTAGCTCCAGCTTTAGGTTCTGTACACGGTCCTTACAAAGGTGAGCCTAACTTAGGATTCGCTGAGATGGAACAAGTTCGTGACTTCACTGGCGTACCTTTAGTATTACACGGTGGTACTGGTATCCCAACTGCTGATATCGTAAAAGCTATTTCTTTAGGTACTTCAAAAATTAACGTAAACACTGAGAACCAAATTGAGTTTACAAAAGCTGTTCGTGAAGCATTAAGCAAAGACCAAGAAGTTTACGATCCTCGTAAATATATTGGACCTGGCCGCGACGCTATCAAAGCAACTGTTGCTGGTAAAATGCGTGAGTTCGGTTCTAACGGTAAAGCGTAAGAATAAAATTCCGTTTTGGAAACCGTCTAGTCTTTTAGACGGTTTCCTTTCGTTGTATAATGAAAGCGTGAACAAGTCTAAAGATTTTATAAAGTGAATTTTTAGTTTGCTAATATAGAAAATAATGTGCATAGTCCTATTAATAAATGTGATAAGTATCTGAATTGAGAAATTTGATTCGATGAATAGTTAATCTTCATCTATTTGTATAGCGGGGGAGCTACAGGTGATGGTTTTCCACTTATTGAGTTTTAGGGTGGAAAGAGTGATTGAGATTCTTAAGGGGAACCTTCTACTTCTTTTTATAAAGCAGTAGAAGATAAATACATTCACGAGAAGGGAGCTCAATATGGAAAAGTTGCTAATTGAAGGCGGAAGAGCTTTAAATGGAACAATTCGTGTGAGTGGTGCAAAGAATAGTGCTGTTGCATTAATTCCAGCGACAATTTTAGCAGATACTCCAGTAACTATCGGTGGCGTTCCTAATATTTCGGACGTGAAAATGTTAGGAGACTTACTAGAGGAAATTGGAGGAAAAGTAACTTATGGGCAGGAAGAAGAGATGGTAGTCGATCCTTCTAACATGGTTGCGATGCCTTTACCAAATGGAAAAGTGAAAAAATTGCGCGCCTCTTATTATTTAATGGGTGCAATGCTTGGCCGTTTTAAAAAAGCTGTTATTGGGCTTCCAGGTGGATGTCATTTAGGGCCACGACCGATTGATCAGCATATTAAAGGGTTTGAAGCACTAGGTGCACATGTTACAAATGAACAAGGTGCCATTTATTTAAGAGCAGATGAGCTACGTGGAGCACGTATTTATTTAGATGTTGTTAGTGTAGGAGCTACAATCAATATTATGCTAGCGGCTGTACGAGCGAAAGGTAGAACTGTTATTGAAAATGCAGCGAAAGAACCAGAGATTATTGATGTAGCCACATTATTAACAAGTATGGGAGCGCGCATTAAAGGTGCTGGTACAGATGTAATCCGAATTGATGGTGTGGACTCCCTGCATGGTTGTCACCATACTATCATTCCAGATCGTATTGAAGCTGGTACGTATATGATTTTAGGAGCTGCATCAGGAGGAGAAGTAACAGTTGATAATGTTATTCCTCAGCATTTAGAGTCAGTAACTGCGAAGCTAAGAGAAGCTGGTGTCCAAGTTGAAACGAACGATGACCAAATTACAGTGAACGGTAATAGAAGGTTAAAAGTAGTTGATATAAAAACGCTTGTATATCCGGGTTTCCCAACAGATTTACAACAGCCGTTTACGACGCTTTTAACAAAGGCGCACGGGACGGGAGTTGTCACGGATACAATTTACGGCGCACGTTTCAAACATATTGATGAATTGCGTCGTATGAATGCGCAAATTAAAGTAGAAGGTCGTTCGGCAATTGTAACTGGTCCTGTTTTATTGCAAGGTGCAAAAGTGAAGGCGAGTGACTTACGAGCTGGGGCTGCCCTTGTTATTGCAGGGTTAATGGCGGATGGAATTACAGAAGTAACCGGACTTGAGCATATTGATCGAGGCTATGAAAATATAGTAGACAAGCTTAGAGGGCTTGGTGCAAACATTTGGCGAGAACAAATGACAAAGCAAGAGATTGAAGAAATGAAGAACGCTTAAAGTGATGATACTTCCGCAAGTGGGGGAGCGAAGAATCACCACTTGCGGAAGTACACTTTATGGAAAAACACGGTTCACAAAATACGGCAGAAATATAAAGACTTAAAGGAGAGGGATTATCGTGGAAAGAAGTTTATCTATGGAGTTAGTACGTGTAACAGAGGCTGCAGCATTATCATCAGCGCGTTGGATGGGGCGCGGGAAAAAAGATGAGGCAGACGGTGCAGCAACATCAGCTATGCGTGATGTATTTGATACAGTTCCGATGAAAGGTACAGTTGTAATTGGCGAAGGTGAAATGGATGAAGCACCAATGCTGTATATCGGAGAGAAATTAGGTACAGGATATGGCCCACGCGTAGACGTTGCAGTTGATCCTTTAGAGGGGACGAACATCGTAGCAGCTGGCGGATGGAATGCACTTGCTGTTATTGCAATTGCAGATCATGGTAATTTGTTACATGCTCCTGACATGTACATGGATAAAATTGCGGTTGGCCCAGAAGCAGTTGGGGCAGTTGATATTAACGCACCTATTATCGATAACCTACGTGCCGTTGCGAAAGCGAAGAATAAAGATATTGAAGATGTTGTAGCGACAGTTTTAAATCGTCCACGTCATCAAGCGATTATCGAAGAAATTCGTAAGGCCGGTGCTCGTATTAAGTTAATTAACGATGGAGATGTAGCTGGAGCAATCAATACAGCATTTGACCGTACAGGTGTAGATATTTTATTCGGTTCTGGTGGGGCTCCTGAAGGTGTACTAGCTGCGGTTGCGCTAAAATGCTTAGGTGGAGAAATTCAAGGAAAGCTCTTACCACAAGACGAAGCTGAATTAGCACGTTGTAAAAAAATGGGCATTGAAGATATAAATCGCATCCTTCGTATGGAAGACTTAGTAAAAGGTGACGATGCAATCTTTGCTGCAACAGGTGTAACAGACGGAGAACTATTACGCGGCGTTCAATTTAAAGGTAGCGTAGGAACAACACACTCCCTTGTTATGCGTGCGAAGTCAGGTACAGTACGCTTCGTAGACGGACGTCATAGCTTAAATAAAAAACCGAATTTGGTTATTAAATAAAAAGTGCAAGCGGCTCGTTCAGAATCGCAGGACACTTCCAGCTCTCGACCTTGAAGCGTTTTTTGCTTCGAGTGAGAGAGTGAAATGACCGGAGATTCTAGCCGCTGGAACTGGATTAAGTAAAAGCAGAAATGCCTTATCTATTCTGCCTTAAAATCAGGTGAATAGAAAAAAGTAAGAAATATAAAAGGCGAAGACAAATTTTCTTGTCTTCGCTTCTTGTATTTGTGTTTCAACGTATTGATTAAAACTAGATAAAAGGGTTACAATAGTGAATATTATCCTACTTGAACTTATTGCCTTTCATTATTATTTATTTGCCTTCCGTATTTTTTCCCTTTACCCATGTGAAAAGAGAATAAAGTTAAAGTGTGGTGTCTGAATGAATTTGTCAATTGCAGCATTAGAAAACATGAAATTAAAAGAGTTATACGAGCTTGCGAAAGAATTTAAGATTTCGTATTACAGCAAGTTAACGAAAAAAGAGCTGATTTTCGCCATCTTAAAAGCTCGAGCAGAAAAAGAAGGTTTCTTTTTCATGGAAGGCGTATTAGAAATTATTCAATCAGAAGGATTTGGATTCCTACGTCCTATCAACTACTCTCCAAGCTCAGAAGATATTTATATCTCGGCTTCGCAAATTCGTCGTTTCGATTTACGTAATGGAGATAAGGTTTCTGGTAAAGTACGACCTCCGAAAGAAAATGAACGCTATTTTGGATTATTAC
This sequence comes from Bacillus sp. LBA3-1-1.1, assembly GCF_040676495.1. Classification (NCBI taxonomy): domain Bacteria; kingdom Bacillati; phylum Bacillota; class Bacilli; order Caryophanales; family Bacillaceae; genus Bacillus; species Bacillus sp. LBA3-1-1.1. Next base: position 114,435 of record NZ_JBEGIB010000024.1, on the reverse strand, counting down.
AAGTTGAAGCTGTAAACGGAGATGATCCAGACTCAGCAAAAGAGCGTGTGCATTTCCCTGCATTAACACCGTTATACCCAGATCGCCAAATGAAATTGGAAACGGAAACGAAAAAGCTACCGACACGCATCATGGATTTAATCGCACCAGTTGGATTTGGACAACGTGGTTTAATTGTCGCGCCTCCAAAGGCTGGTAAAACAAGTCTGTTAAAAGAAATTGCGCATAGTGTCACAACAAATCATCCGGAAGCAGAATTAATTGTACTTTTAATTGATGAGCGTCCAGAGGAAGTAACAGATATTGAACGTTCTGTTAAAGGTGATGTTGTAAGTTCTACTTTTGATGAAGTACCAGAAAATCATATTAAAGTAGCTGAGCTTGTATTAGAGCGTGCAATGCGTCTTGTAGAGCATAAAAAAGACGTTGTCATTTTAATGGATAGTATTACCCGTTTAGCGCGTGCTTACAACCTTGTTATTCCGCCAAGTGGTAGAACTCTATCAGGTGGTATTGATCCAGCTGCTTTTCATAGACCGAAGCGTTTCTTTGGGGCTGCGCGTAATATCGAAGAGGGCGGTAGCTTAACGATTTTAGCAACAGCACTTGTTGATACAGGATCCCGTATGGATGATGTAATTTATGAGGAGTTTAAAGGAACTGGAAACATGGAACTTCACTTAGATCGCTCATTAGCTGAACGCCGTATCTTCCCAGCGATTGATATTCGTCGCTCTGGTACGCGTAAAGAAGACCTATTAATTCCGAAAGAACATTTAGACAAGCTGTGGGGTATTCGCAAAACAATGCGTGATACGCCAGACTTTGTTGAAGGCTTCTTACGTAAACTTCGTCAAACAAAGACAAATGAAGAGTTTTTACAAAACATTGTTGCAGACTCAAAAAGGTATGTAACAACTAAGTAAAGGGAAAAGATTGGGACTCGCTTATTTCGTAGTAAGCGAGTTTTTTATGTTTTTTAAGGGAATATTAGAGAGAGTAATATATGGAAAAATTTGTTTTTTGAGATGGAAATCATATTTTGTGTTAGAGCTGGGCGAGTCACCTCCACTTTCAAGGTAATATCCAGCTCCAGCGACTAGAATCTCCGGTCATTTCGCTCTCTCGCTCGAAGCAAAAAGCGCTTCAAGGTCGAGAGCTGGAAGTGTCCTGGATTCTGAGCGAGCCGCTTGCACTTTTAATTTTTAAAAAGACAAAAACAGGTAGTTGCAAAATGGAGTTAGCCTTGTTATAATTTCATCATATGTGTTTCATCAATATAGTTGTGTAAGCAGCTGAAGATGAAAAACTCTGTTTCGAAAATGATTCAGGGCGGAAGGAGATGAAAAGAATGAAAGCAGGAATCCATCCAAATTACAATAAAGTTGTATTTATGGACACGAACACAGGCTTCAAATTCTTAAGCGGGTCTACTAAAGGCTCTAGCGAAACTGTTGAGTGGGAAGATGGTAACACTTATCCATTACTAAAAATTGAGATCAGTTCTGATTCTCACCCATTCTACACTGGACGTCAGAAGTTTGCTACTGCAGACGGACGTGTTGACCGCTTCAATAAGAAATACGGCATCAAGTAATAAAGAACATAAAACAGGCAAGTGTATGTATTCGCTTGTCTGTTTTTTTTGCAAAAATATTAAACCTTTACCCTACTTTGGATTAGGAAAGTAGATGAAAGGAGAGCTCAATGTACTTAATGAATCAAAATGGTTGGATTGAAGTGATTTGCGGGAGTATGTTTTCTGGAAAATCAGAAGAGCTCATCCGCCGTATACGCCGTACGCAATTTGCGAAACAAAATGCGATTGTATTTAAACCATGTATTGATAATCGTTATAGTGAAGAAGATGTTGTATCACATAATGGATTAAAGGTTAAAGCAGTTCCTGTTTCAGCTTCAAAAGATATATTTAACCATGTAACAGAAGAAATGGATGTTATTGCAATCGATGAGGTACAATTTTTTGATGGGGACATTGTGGAAGTGGTGCAAGTATTGGCAAATCGTGGCTATCGTGTCATTGTAGCTGGATTAGACCAAGATTTCCGAGGTCTACCATTTGGACAAGTTCCTCAGCTGATGGCGATTGCTGAACATGTAACTAAATTGCAGGCAGTTTGTTCTGCATGTGGGTCTCCTGCAAGTCGTACGCAACGTTTAATCGATGGAGAACCAGCGGCATTTGATGATCCAATTATTTTAGTTGGGGCTTCAGAATCGTATGAACCACGTTGTCGTCATTGTCATGCAGTACCTACAAAACAAAGATAAATGAAACTCGCTATGTAGAGCGGGTTTTTTTCAAAAATAGATGAAGATTGGTGGCCAGCTCTTCGCACAGCTAAGAACCTTAGCCAGTCAGAGCTGAACGAGCCGCCTCCACTTTTAAATATATTATCTAGCTCCAGCGGCTAGAATCTCCGGCCATTTCACTCTCTCGCTCGAAGCAAAAAGCGCTTCAAGGTCGAGAGTTCCAATGTCCTGCGATTCTGAACAAGCCACCTGCGCTTTTAAATATAATTTGCGTTTTTTTGATTAAGTACCATATACTATTTGTATTAGATACTAGGATGTAGAGGTGAATGGTGTGTTAGATCGTTTGCAAGCTGTAGAAGATCGTTATGAGAAGTTAAATGAATTGTTAAGTGATCCAGAGGTTATTAGCGATACAAATAAGCTTCGTGAGTATTCAAAAGAACAATCTGATATGCAGGAAACGGTAGAGGTGTACCGTGAGTATAAAGATGTTCGTGAGCAATTACGAGATGCAAAAGCAATGTTAGAAGATAAGTTAGACGCTGAGATGCGTGAAATGGTTAAGGAAGAAGTTTCTGAATTAGAAGGACAAGAGAAAACATTATCAGAACGCCTGAAAATTTTACTTGTTCCAAAAGACCCTAATGATGATAAAAACGTTATCGTTGAGGTTCGTGGTGCTGCTGGTGGTGACGAGGCAGCTTTATTTGCTGGTGATTTATATCGTATGTATAGCCGTTATGCTGAGGTGCAAGGTTGGAAAACTGAAATTATCGAAGCTAGCTATACAGAATTAGGTGGATATAAAGAGATTATCTTTATGATCAACGGTAAAGGTGCTTTCGCGAAACTGAAATTCGAGAATGGTGCTCACCGTGTACAACGTGTTCCTGAAACGGAATCTGGTGGACGTATTCATACATCTACAGCAACGGTAGCTGTGTTACCAGAGGCGGAAGAAGTAGAAATTAATATTCATGAAAAAGATGTTCGTGTTGATACGTTCGCTTCTAGTGGTCCTGGTGGACAAAGCGTTAATACAACGATGTCAGCGGTACGTTTAACGCATTTACCGACTGGTGTAGTTGTATCTTGTCAGGATGAGAAATCACAGATTAAGAATAAAGAAAAAGCAATGAAAGTATTACGTGCACGTGTTTATGATAAATTCAGACAAGAAGCACAAGCTGAGTACGATCAAAACCGTAAACAAGCTGTTGGTACGGGAGACCGTTCAGAGCGTATTCGTACGTATAACTTCCCGCAAAACCGTGTTACTGACCATCGAATCGGTTTAACGATTCAAAAGCTAGATCAAATCCTACAAGGTAAGTTAGATGATTTCATCAATGCCTTAGTGATGGAAGATCAGGCGCAAAAGATGGAGGCAGCTGAGTAATGCGTGTCTATGAAGCCCTGAAATGGGCTTCTTCTTTTTTACAAGAAAATGGACGAGATGAGAATGCGGGAGAAATTGTCCTTTGTCATGTATTAAAGACGAACAGAACAGGAATGCTCATGAATATGCGTGAAGAAATAACTGCGGAACAAGAGACAAGCTTTACGGAGTTTATCCACAAGCATGTAGAAGGTATTCCTATTCAATATATGATGGGTTATGAAATGTTTTATGGACGATCGTTCTTTGTGAATGAAGAAGTATTAATACCAAGGCCAGAAACAGAGGAACTTATAGTTGGAGTCCTAGAGAGAATTGAGCGCCATTTCGGTAATGAGGAGCTTCATGTAGCGGATATTGGCACAGGTAGTGGAGCGATTTCTATTACGCTCGCTTTAGAAAATAAAAATCTTCATGTGTATACGGTAGATATTGCACAGGAGTCGATTGAAGTTGCAAAAGAAAATGCAAAGGCTTTAGGAGCGGAAGTAACTTTCTATCACGGTGATTTACTGTCGCCGTTTTATGAAACTGGCCAGAAGTTAGATGTTGTTGTTTCAAATCCTCCGTATATACCGGAGGAAGATTGGCGTGGTCTTTCTACTGTTGTGAAAGAGCATGAGCCAAAAAGGGCGCTTGTTGGCGGTGAAGATGGACTAGATTTCTATCGTCGTTTTATGGAGGAATTGCCGAACGTATTAAAGAAAAAGGCGATTGTGGCGTTTGAAATTGGTGTAGGGCAAGGTGAAGATGTAAAAGCATTATTACAGCAAACTTTCCCTCACGCTCACGTTGAAGTTGTCTTTGATATTAATGGAAAAGATCGCATGGTATTTGCAGAGATGGAGTAAGGTTAAAACCTTACTCTATTTTTTTTGAAAAAATTTATATAGATTTTGAATTTAATAGTTTAGAAAGAAGTAACTCTGTCCACACTGTTTCTAGAGGGGACGGTGGAGGAAATGAAAAAACAAGTTATTGCTTATCTTCTTCTATTATTAATTGGTGCACAGTTACTTGTGCAGTTTGGATATATGAAAGCTGATGCGAAAGGGCCTTCTGTTATTCCGAAAGAGGCCGTTCGATTACGAATTTTAGCAAATAGTGATTCAGATAAAGATCAGGCGTTAAAGCGTAAAGTACGCGATGAAGTAAAAGCGCAAATTGATGGATGGGTAGCTGATTTAACGTCATTTGAAGAAGCTCGAAAAGTAATTCAAAATCATATTCCTGAAATTGAAAAGACAGTGGCGAATACGCTGAAAAGGGAAGGAAGTAAAGAGACTTTTCAAGTGAAATTCGGTAAAAATGTGAAGTTTCCTACAAAGGTATATGGGAATTTTATTTATCCAGCAGGAGAATATGAAGCGGTACTTATTACAATTGGAAAAGGTGAAGGTGCAAACTGGTGGTGTGTACTATTTCCACCGATGTGTTTCTTAGATTTTTCGAGTGGTACAGCTGTAAGGAAAGAAGAACATGTTGTGAAAGCTGAATCTCCTGAAGAAGAGCAGGTGAAACAATCAGATGAGGAAGTAATGGATGTACCGGAGAAGAAAGAGGATAAGGTGGAAGAAAAGAAAGTAGTAAAGCCGGAAAAAGCTGAAAAAGTAACAGCACCTGAAAAGAAAGTAGTGAAAAATGAAACGCAAGTAGAAGAACAGTCTGTAAAAAAAGTAGAAACAAAACCTGTGGAAAAAGTGGAGAAATCTGTGGAGCAAAAACAAGAAAAGCAAAATGAGTATGTAAAAGTAGAAGAGGAAGAAGAAAAACCAGAGGTTAAATTATTTATCGTCGAAGCTTTTACATCTTTATTCTCTAAATAGTACTATTAGTAAATCCCTCCTCATATATAAAAATGAGGAGGGATTTACTATGAAGAACGTGTATTTTGCTACGAAAGCAGATGTAGAAAGATTGCATTCTTTTTTCGGACAAGCTAATAAAAAAGATGATAAAATAAATGAGTTGTACGCACAATTTATGGTTTTGGAAGAGGCGGGAGAAATACGAGCTGTAATTGGATATGAACAAAGTGAAGAAGATGCACTTATTCGTTCTTGTTTATTCACACCTAATGTGGATAAGCAGACTTTCTTATATTTTTTTGAAATGTTTTTGCAGTATATGAAAGAAAAAAATATTCGACAATTGTACTTACTCACAAATCATCCACAATCTGCGACAATCTTTCAATTTTTTGACTTTGTCATTATAGAGAAAGAGAAAGTTCCAGAGGGAATTCGACAGTTAGAACACTTTTGTAAAAATATAAAAGAGCCAAATGCAATAATACTAAATTGTCAGCTATTCACAAAGTTATCCACGGATTAACAAGGTTTATCCACATTTTGTGGATAAACCTTGTTTGTCTTTTGGATAAATCTCATAGTAAACTAAAAATAGACAAGTATTTCATGGTAGAAAAGGACGTGGAAAAAAATGCATACAAATATGTGGGTTGTGGATAATGTTGTGGAAAGGAAAAAATATTATCCACAATTAAAAGAAGCAGCGAGATTATTAAGAGAAAATGAAGCGGTGGCCTTCCCGACAGAAACGGTATATGGGTTAGGAGCAAACGCAATGGACGATGAAGCGATAGCGAAAATTTTTGCAGCGAAAGGGAGACCGAGTGATAATCCACTGATTGTCCACATAGGAACAAAATCTCAGTTAGATGGTATTGTAAGAGAAATTCCACCGGTTGCAGAAAAGTTAATGGAGCATTTTTGGCCAGGGCCATTAACAATCATTTTACCGAGGAAAGAAGGGATTTCAGAGAGGGTTACGGCGGGACTTAATACAGTCGGAGTAAGGATGCCAGATCATCCAGTAGCGCTCGCTCTTATTGAAGAAGCAAACGTGCCTGTTGCAGCACCGAGTGCGAATCGTTCTGGACGCCCAAGTCCAACATTAGCTTCGCATGTGTATGAAGATTTAAACGGGAAAATTGCTGGTATCGTTGATGGCGGGGCGACAGGAGTAGGTGTTGAATCAACTGTAATTGATTGTACGAGCGAAGTTCCGACGATTTTACGTCCTGGTGGGATTACGAAGGAACAATTGGAAGCAGTAATAGGAAATGTTTCTTTAGATCCAGCTTTAAAGGATGAGAAAGAAAAACCGAAATCGCCTGGAATGAAATATACACATTATGCACCGAAAGCACCACTTAGTATTGTTGAAGGATCCCGTGAGTTTATTCAGCGTATTGTGGATGAGAAAAAGAAAGAAGGATTTAAAGTAGGTGTATTAACGACCGAAGAGTATCAACATGTATATAGTGCTGATGTTGTATTATCTTGTGGTATGCGAAATGATTTAGCTAGCGTTGCGACTAAATTATATGATGTGCTTAGAACGTTTGATGCAAGTGAAGTAGATGTTATCTTTAGTGAATCATTCCCGAATGAAGGAATAGGGAATGCAATTATGAATCGTTTAACAAAAGCAGCGGGACATCATATTATCACTGAATGATAATGTACCTTTAGCAAACAGAATATTTCTCCTCGGATAAGCATATTGTGAAGTAGCACGTCCGAGGGGGGACATGAATGACGCTTGAACAGCTAATACCTTTAATAATTATGGCATTCGCCCTAGGGATGGATGCATTTTCAGTGAGCCTCGGTATGGGGATGGTAACATTAAAGTTAAGACAAATCCTTTATATTGGTATGACGATAGGGATATTTCATATTATTATGCCGTTTATCGGAATGGTACTAGGGCGTTTTTTATCAGAGAGGTATGGGGATGTCGCGAATTTTGCGGGAGCTATTTTATTAATTGGATTAGGGTTCTATATTGTATATTCGTCTATTTTAGAAGGTGAAGAGACTAGAACTGCTCCAATTGGAATCAGTTTATTTGTATTTGCATTTGGTGTCAGTATAGATAGTTTTTCAGTAGGTCTTAGTCTTGGGATTTACGGAGCTGAGACAATTATTACGATATTACTGTTCGGACTAATAAGTATGTTACTGGCGTGGATGGGTTTATTGCTCGGTAGGCATGCCAAAAATATGCTTGGTACATATGGTGAAATAGTAGGTGGTATCATTCTGGTTGGATTTGGATTATATCTCCTTTTTCCTATATAATTTTATATAGGAGGGAATTATGAACAAGTTATTGGAATGGTATGTTAAGTTTTTAACCTTCCTTCCTAGATGGCTAAGAAGGCTAATAATCTGGGGTATTATTTTGCAAATTTCGATGTTAGGTTGGATTAAGTTAATTTGTGAATGGTGAGATCGTTCCTTTCTGTGCATAGTTTTGTTTGTACTATATTGATCGCGCTAAAAAATTACAAATATAGAAAGGATGAGATGGATGACGAGATTGAAGCAAGTTTTTGGTATTATTATTAGTTTTTTTGTTTTTTGGTTTAGTATGCTCGGTGTACAAATGTTTGCTGAGTTTTTAGATATTGAGTCATTGAAATTTGTTGCGGGGAAAACGGAGGCAGCGCGTACTTTTTATTCTCCGTACCCGTTTTTAATTGTTTTCCTTATTACATTGCTTTCTTTATATTTCTTTGTAATAAAGCTTAGTAAATCTAAAAAAGAGAAATTACCTGCATTAGAAGAGAAGAAGGAAGAATTACAGTGAAAAAATCCCCCGCTTTTAGCGGGGGATTTTATGTTTGAGTGCAGGAGCTGAGCGAGCCGCTTGCGCTTTTAAAGTGGCCTTACTAATTCAAATTGTTCTCCTAGTTTTGCGTAGTTGTGTCCTGCTAGACGGCTTACTGGTTTTAGTTCTTCTGCGTGAATTCGGCCGTTTTCGTATAAGTGTTCTGCAACGTGGAAGCGAACGACGCGGCCTATTAGTAGGTCGCAAGCGGGTGCGTTTTCAGTTCCGCCGAGCGGGATAGCACGTTCTAATACACATTCCATTCGAATATTTGCTTCTTTCACCCCTGGTACTGAAATGGCATCACTGGCGATTGGGGTTAGTTTTGCTAGTTCAATTTCACTCTCATTTGGCGGGAGGTTAGCTGCCGTTTCGTTAATTGCTGCTACATATGATTCGTCAGAAATATGTACGACAAATTCACCCTTTTCAATTGCATTTCGGGAAGTGTCCTTTGGTTTTCCTTCTTTTCGTTGTACAGAAACCGAGATAAGTGGTGGATTGGCTGCGACGATATTGAAGTAGCTATATGGTGCGCCGTTTAATACGCCATCTTTCGTTATAGAAGTGACAAAAGCGACGGGACGAGGAATAATACTTCCTGTTAATAATTTATAGTTTTCTTTTTCTGTCTGTTCATTTGGATTAATTGATAACATAATTGCAATCCCCTTTCTTAATATGACGACTTATTGTTTGTTTACAAGATACTAGTGGGAAACTCCTGCTGAAAAAATATTTTTTTGACGTTTTTTGTATTGCTACGTAAAAAAGGCCTACTTCAAATTTTACTGAAGTAAGCCTTTTTTGAATAGGTATCTCAAATCCGAGATAAATGATTAAAGTAAAACGTAAGCGCCAGGGCCAATTAAAGCTACACCAACAGCAACAGCGATTAACATTAAATTGTACTCAAATCCGTTTTGTGTGATCCAGTAACCATTTTTTCCGTGAACAGTGAAGATTGCCATTAACATTGTTCCAACGATAAATAATGAACCAATTGTAATGAAAATACCTGATGCAAATAAGAAACCACCTAATAATTCAGTTGCGCCAGCCATAAATGCCATGAATACACCAGGGCGTAACCCGATTGATTCCATCCAGCCACCTGTTCCTTTTAAGCCATAACCGCCGAACCAACCGAATAATTTTTGAGCACCATGACCCATGAATGTAATACCTATAATAAGGCGAATAATAAGAAGACCGATATCCATCATTAAAAAAACCTCCTAAAAGTTATTAACTTATCTTATGTAAGTAATAATAAAATAGTTACTTACTTTAGTCAAGTGGGTTTCAACAAAAATTTGAAAGAAATTTTACAAATTAACAACAAAAAATAAAATGTAGTAAAGACCTCTAGACAAGTAAGTGAAAAAAGGAGAAAATATAAGTAGAAGTTAACTTCTTATTGTTATTCAGACAATCAGAATTGACTGGAATTTTGTGAGGCGCTACAATAAGAGTCTAGTAGTAATGGCATAATTTATTTCGAAAGCGTTTTTACAGTATAACATTCGAAGTATGAAGTCTTACGTGTATTTCGATCTTGAATAGAGATTGCCCTATAAACTTTTAGGTAAATTATAAGGAGGACTATCCTATGTTTAAAAAATTATTCGGTTTTGGTTCAAAAACAAATGAAGAAACAATCGTAGCTCCATTAACTGGAGCAGTGAAAAATATTGAAGAAGTACCAGATCCAGTATTCGCTGGTCGTATGATGGGTGACGGTGTTGCAATCGATCCTACTGAAGGTGTAGTTGTATCTCCAGTTGATGGTGAAATCGTACAATTATTCCACACGAAACATGCTATTGGAATTAAAGCGAAAAACGGTACAGAAATTTTAATCCACGTCGGATTAGAAACTGTAAAAATGGAAGGTGAAGGTTTCGAAGCTCACGTTTCTGAAGGACAAGCTGTAAAAGCTGGAGATAAATTAATCTCATTCGACTTAGAATTAATTCGTGAAAAAGCAAAAAGCACAATTACTCCAATCGTTATTACAAACACAGATGCAGCTGAGTCTATTAAGACAACTGTAGGTGTAACAGCTACAAAAGGTTCAACAGAAGTAATGAAAGTTACAATGAAATAATTATTGTATGAAAGGAATCTGTTTCGTATGAAATGGATTCCTTATTTTGTTTTGTAGTGTGTTCATCATGTATGGTAAAATACTTTGGGCACTTGGAAATAGGGTTTCACATATATGTGGATAAGGCGCATTTTTCTTAGAAAAAATATAAGAGAAATGCGCCTTTCGTATATTCACATTTCTTTTTTTCTATTCTAATGTACGCTATGATAAAGTGAAACTTTAATCAGTCGAGGGGGCTGTTCATCCCAGCTGATTATTAGCCTTCACCAATCGGGGATAAATGGTAGGAAACAGAAAAAAAGGGGTGGGTTTAGATGAAACGAGTGTTATTTGTTTGCACTGGCAATACATGTCGTAGTCCGATGGCTGAGGCGTTGCTTCGTCATCATGGAGGAGATAAGTTTGAAGTGCAATCTGCTGGTGTTTTCGCCTATCCTGGAAGCGATGCATCGATATATGCGAAGGAAGCTTTAGCTGAAAAAGGAATTTCAATCGATCATGCCGCGCAGCAGGTAAACGAAGCTTTGCTTGATTGGGCTGATATTGTCGTAACGATGACAGAAAATCATAAGCAAATTGTACTTGGTCACTATCCGAGTGTTGAAAAGAAGTTGAATACATTATATGGACTAACTGAAGGTATAGGTAAAGACATTTCAGATCCCTTTGGAGGATCGCTTTCTCTTTATAAAGAAACGTTAGATGAGATGGAAAAACTTGTACAAACTTTACTGAAAAAACATTCAGAGGGTTGATGTTTCGTGTATAATACGATATTGGAGATCACTTCGTCCCATTGAGGTAGCGAGTGTGAAATGAAGATAATTGATTGAAACTTTGGAGGGGTAAAAATGAAAGTAGTAATAGCATCTGATCACGGCGGTATGAATATCCGTAAAGAACTTGTAAGTTTATTAGAAGAATTAAATATTGAATATATTGATTTAGGTTGTGAATGTGAAGCTGGTTCTGTTGATTACCCTGATTTTGCGTTTCCAGCAGCAGAAATGGTCGCAAATGGGGAAGTAGATCGTGGTATTTTAGTTTGCGGGACAGGCATTGGTATGTCAATCGCGGCAAACAAAGTAAACGGTATTCGTTGTGCGTTAGTTCATGATACTTTCAGTGCGAAAGCGACGAGAGAGCATAATGACACTAACATGCTAGCGATGGGCGAGCGTGTAATTGGGGCTGGTCTAGCGCGTGATATCGCAAAAATTTGGTTAACAACTGACTATGAAGGTGGCCGTCACGAAAACCGCGTAGGGAAAATTAAAACGTACGAAACAAAGTAATGGATTCTAACTATAAGTAGTATGAAATATAATTTGGTGAACCAACCTGTGAAAGGAAGAGGCGTAATGACAGAAATCGTAAAGGTAAGAGAACAGCTACAAATTTCGCTTTCTGATTTCCAAGAACAAGCTTCATTACAAAGTGGTCAAATTTTTGTAGTGGGGTGTAGCACGAGCGAAGTGCTGGGTGAAAGAATTGGAACGTCAGGAACGATGGAAGTGGCAGAGGCGATTTTTTCTGAATTAAAGCAATTTCAAGAGCGAACAGGTATTGAATTGGCGTTTCAATGTTGCGAGCATTTAAATCGTGCTTTAGTAGTTGAGAGAGATGTAGCGATGAAATATCAATTTGAAATTGTAACAGTTACGCCTGTTAGATCAGCAGGTGGTGCATTAGCGACGTATGCGTATCACAATTTTAAAGATCCGGTAGTAATTGAGTTTATTAAAGCAGATGCAGGAATGGATATCGGCGATACATTTATCGGTATGCATTTAAAACATGTAGCTGTTCCGGTTCGCACAAGTGTGAAGGAAATAGGAAGTGCGCATGTAACGATGGCGAAAACACGTGGAAAACTAATAGGTGGAGCACGTGCTGTTTATGCGGCAAATGAAGAAGTTATTCCTTGCCGTTAAACGTGAAAAATTATAAAGTCGCATAATAGCTTTATATCGAAAGATAAAAGGTATGTAGTCTGACCTTATAATAGAAGAAAGAAAAGACCGATTTCGGTCTTTTTTTTTCTTTTATGATATAGAAAGTCATGTTAGAATGTAGTTGAAAACATGAAGGTTCGAAAGAATTACAACCTGAATTTTCGTTTTTTCTGAATAAATGAGAAAAAACTATTGGGAATCGATGTAATTCGTTCAGAAAAGGGGGATTTTGGTGGATCATTTAAAACGTCAAGATGAAAAGGTATTTGCTGCAATTGAGGCAGAACTAGGAAGACAGCGTTCAAAGATTGAGTTAATTGCTTCGGAAAACTTCGTAAGTGAAGCGGTAATGGAAGCGCAAGGTTCTGTTTTAACGAATAAGTATGCTGAAGGATATCCTGGAAAACGTTACTATGGTGGTTGTGAGCACGTAGACGTAGTAGAAGATATCGCACGTGATCGCGCGAAAGAAATTTTTGGTGCAGAGCATGTAAATGTTCAACCACATTCTGGTGCACAAGCGAACATGGCAGTATACTTCACAATTTTAGAGCAAGGCGATACAGTACTTGGTATGAATTTATCCCATGGTGGTCACTTAACACACGGAAGCCCTGTTAACTTCAGTGGAGTACAATATAATTTCGTAGAATATGGCGTGGATGCTGAATCTCACCGTATTAATTACGATGATGTATTAGCAAAAGCGAAAGAACATAAACCAAAATTAATCGTTGCAGGTGCAAGTGCATATCCTCGTGTTATCGATTTCAAACGATTCCGTGAGATTGCAGATGAAGTGGGTGCATACTTTATGGTTGATATGGCACATATCGCTGGTTTAGTAGCTGCTGGTTTACATCCAAACCCAGTACCACATGCACATTTCGTTACAACGACAACACATAAAACATTACGTGGTCCACGTGGCGGTATGATTTTATGTGAAGAGCAATTTGCAAAGCAAATTGATAAATCAATCTTCCCTGGTATCCAAGGTGGTCCACTTATGCACGTAATTGCTGCAAAAGCTGTTGCATTTGGTGAGACACTACAAGATGAGTTTAAAACATATGCACAAAATATCATTAATAATGCGAACCGCTTAGCTGAAGGTCTTCAAAAAGAAGGACTTACACTTGTTTCTGGCGGAACAGACAATCATTTAATCTTGATTGATGTTCGTAACTTAGAAATTACAGGTAAAGTAGCAGAGCACGTATTAGATGAAGTTGGTATTACAGTGAACAAAAATACAATTCCATTTGAAACAGCAAGCCCATTTGTAACAAGCGGCGTACGTATCGGTACGGCAGCTGTAACATCTCGTGGTTTCGGCTTAGAAGAAATGGATGAAATTGCATCACTTATTGCTTATACATTAAAAAATCATGAGAATGAATCTGCATTAGAAGAAGCAAGTAAGCGTGTAGAAGCGTTAACGAGCAAATTCCCAATGTATACAAATCTATAATAGATTGAAAAAGACTGCTAAAACGTAATTGTTTTAGTAGTCTTTTTTTTGGACATATATTGTTTTTAAAGTATGTATACAAATGATGAATAAATTTTGGCGATATAATGAAGGATACACCTCCCATAATTGGTAAAGATACTAGATAGATTCATCACAAAATCATGATTTTTCCAAATTTGCCCTTGAATATTAGTAGCGTTTTCTTTACAATCGTAAATAGTGTAAAAAAGCGTGTAAACGCATGAATATCATCTAAAGGAGAGATTCACATGGGAAAACTGTATGTATTTGATCACCCGTTAATTCAACATAAGATTACATATATTCGCGATAAGAATACAGGTACGAAAGATTTTCGTGAATTAGTGGACGAAGTAGCAAGCTTAATGGCTTTCGAAATTACTCGCGATCTTCCACTTAAAGACATTGAAATTGAAACGCCTGTAAGCAAAGCGACAACAAAAGTGATCGCTGGTAAAAAACTTGGTTTAATTCCGATTTTACGTGCAGGTTTAGGAATGGTTGATGGAATTCTGAAATTAATTCCAGCAGCAAAAGTAGGACACGTTGGTTTATACCGTGACCCTGAAACATTGCAACCGGTAGAATACTATGTGAAACTTCCAACGGATGTAGAAGAGCGTGACTTTATCGTACTAGATCCAATGCTAGCAACAGGTGGTTCTGCAGCTGAAGCAATTAATTCTCTGAAAAAGCGCGGTGCAAAGCAAATTAAATTAATGTGTATCGTAGCTGCTCCAGAAGGAGTAAAAGTAGTACAAGAAGAGCATCCTGATGTTGATATTTATGTAGCAGCATTAGATGAGAAGCTAAATGACCATGGTTATGTAGTTCCAGGTCTTGGTGATGCTGGTGACCGTTTATTCGGAACGAAGTAAGACAACAGACGAGAGGGGAGTCCCCTCTCGTCTTTTTTTCGCCCTGAGCGTGCGGGGGAGGGGGAGATAAATATACAGGGTGTATACAACATATGTTGTATACACATCACATATAATATAGAAGTCTTACGTCTTGGGAACACTATATTATGGAAGGAAGGCGCTATATCTTAAAAATATAATAGTGACAAACTTGTGAACATTTTCTTCTATTATAAAGAGAAAACTGTTAGAAATTGCATATCTCTAACCAGTATTTAGAAGGGGAACGTTTTCATTTTTGGGAGGAAATGACTAATACTCAAATTTTTTGATTTTTTACGATTTCTCGTTGACACTGTTAATACCCTATTGTATGCTAACAACGGGGATAGATGGTAGGGCTTTCAGTGACAAAAATACATCTATTCCGTGACGAAAATGTAAACTTTTTATTTTGTATAGAATTTATGCAGAAAAATGAGTTATTATTAACACATCGTGAATGAGGGTTACATATTGGAGGGATGAATCCTTGCAAAAAAACGATCGCAGCCATATAAAAGCATATGCTTTAATGTCAGGAATTCTTGCTCAGTTAGTCGGTTCTATTCTTATTGGAATCTTTGGTGGGCAATGGATTGATAATAAGGTTGGAACGTTTCCATTGTTTCTTATTATAGGGTTATTACTCGGTTTAGGAACAGGGATATACGCAATGATTCGACTCATTCGACATTACTATTCGGGAGAGCAATGATGATAGACGTACATGGACTTGTCCAAAGACAAAAGAAATATATGTACTACTTGCTTGCGCTTCTAGTGCTAGGATGGGGATTTACCTCTTACAAGGATGTATTTCTTGGGCTGATTATCGGAACGATTTTCAGTTTTCTTAGTTTGCGCATCATTGCACGTAGAACAGACAAGCTATTAGATCGTGTAACAAATGGAGAAAACGTGAAGTTTAAGGCGACAGCGGTAAGTACATATTCAAGATTTGCCACGATTGGGTTATTAATTTTATTTGCAGCCAAATATCAAGAGTTAATTGCGATGTGGGGCCTAGGTGTAGGATTGCTGACAGGATACCTTGTCATGATCATAGATTTTCTTTATTTAGAGTATAAGAGCAGGGAAGAGAGGTGAATTACTAGTGGAACACGGTAAATTAGTTGAATTTCTAGGTTTAACGTTCGATTTGTCATCAGTTATGATGGTTACTGTAGCAGCAGTTATTGTTTTCTTAATCGCAGTTATAGGAACTCGCGGCTTAGCTCTTCGCCCAACAGGAATGCAAAATTTCATGGAATGGGTGTTTGACTTCGTGAAAGGGATTATCAATAGTACGATGGACTGGAAAACAGGTGGACGTTTCTTAACGCTTGGCGTTACGCTTATCATGTTTATCATCGTATCGAACTTCCTTGGTTTACCATTCATGTATTCAACAGTTGAGGCTGGCGAACATATTGCATGGTGGAGATCACCAACGTCTGATCCAGCAGTTACATTAACATTAGCCGTGATGGTAGTTACCCTCACCCATTATTATGGAATTAAGATGAAGGGTACGAAAGAATACGTTAAAGGTTATTTCCAACCAATGAAATTCTTATTCCCATTAAAGGTTATTGAGGAGTTTGCTAACACATTAACGTTAGGTCTTCGTTTATTCGGTAACATTTATGCAGGTGAGATCTTATTAGGATTACTTGCTAAGTTAGGCGGGGCATCATTCCTTGGAGCATTAGGTGCGCTTGTACCAATGTTAGCATGGATGGGATTCAGCGTATTCGTTGGATCAATCCAGTCATTTATTTTTGTTATGTTAACGATGGTTTATATGGCTCATAAAGTAAGTCATGACCATTAATATAATTTAAGTAAGAAAAAATTTATTTTTTTATAATACAAAGGAGGACAAATTAAATGAGTTTAGGTGTAATCGCAGCTGCAATTGCAATTGGTTTATCAGCATTAGGTGCAGGTATTGGTAACGGTCTTATCGTATCACGTACAATCGAAGGTGTTGCTCGTCAACCAGAATTAAAAGGCGCACTTCAAACAATTATGTTCATCGGGGTTGCTTTAGTTGAGGCACTTCCAATCATCGGTGTAGTTATTGCTTTCATCGTAATGAACAAATAAGGGAGACTCCCCTTACATAGATGGCGAAGAGTGTTTTTCCGAACTTTCTTCGCCATTGCTTTATGAATGAAACGTATGTCTTTTTTTTTCATATGATCAATTTAGATATTTTGAAGGGAGTGAATCCTTGTGCCAACTTTATTATTAGGGGCTGCCATTCCATTTGGAACGATTGCTTATACATTGTTCATTTTCTTACTTCTATTAGTAATGCTACGCAAATTTGCGTGGGGTCCTTTAATGGGAATTATGAAAGAACGTGAAGAGCATGTTACTAATGAAATCGACGCTGCAGAAAGAAGTAACACTGAAGCGAAGAAATTAGTAGAAGAACAACGTGAAATGTTAAAACAATCGCGTGTTGAAGCACAAGAGTTAATCGAAAGAGCGAAAAAACAAGCTGTAGATCAAAAAGATGTTATTGTTGCTGCTGCGAAAGAAGAAGCAGAATCAATTAAAGCATCTGCTGTACAAGAAATTCAACGCGAAAAAGAGCAAGCGATTGCTGCTTTACAAGAACAAGTCGCTTCTTTATCTGTTCAAATTGCTTCTAAAGTAATTGAAAAAGAATTAAAAGAAGAAGATCAAGTGAAGTTAATTCGCGATTATATTAAAGAAGTAGGAGAAGCGCGATGAGCAATGGGATTGTAGCAAAACGTTATGCTGTCGCTCTTTTTAAAATTGCAAAAGAAAAACACGTATTAGAAATGTTTGAAGAGGAATTACGCCTTGTACAAAACGTTTATGTAAAGAACGGAGAACTACATAGCTTTTTAACGCAACCGAACATTTCAAAAGAGCAGAAGAAAACGTTTCTTGCAAACGTATTCGGATCTGTTTCTGAGTCTATTTTAAATACGTTATATATTTTAATTGATAACAAACGCATTGATATCTTACCTGAAATTGCAGATGAATATGTTGTTCTTGCTAATGAAGAACGTAACGTAGCGGACGCAACTGTATATTCTACTCGTCTTCTATCAGAAGAAGAGAAGCTTAACGTTGCAGAAGCATTTGCAAAGAGAACAGGAAAAGATGCAATTCGCGTGAAAAATGTTGTAGATGAAGATTTACTAGGCGGAATTAAAGTACGTATTGGAAATCGCATTTATGACGGAAGTTTACAAGGAAAATTAGCACGTATTCAACGTGAATTAATGAAGAATAGATAGGGGTGAAGCACATGAGCATCAGAGCTGAAGAAATTAGCGCACTGATAAAGCAACAAATCGAGAACTATCAGTCTGAAATCGAAGTTAGTGATGTTGGTACAGTTATCCAAGTCGGTGACGGTATCGCGCGTGCTCATGGTCTTGATAACGTTATGGCTGGTGAACTTGTAGAGTTCTCTAACGGCGTTATGGGGCTAGCACAAAACTTAGAAGAAAACAACGTAGGTATCATTATCTTAGGACCTTACACAGAAATCCGTGAAGGTGACGAAGTTCGTCGTACTGGTCGCATCATGCAAGTACCAGTAGGAAAAGAACTAATCGGTCGTGTTGTAAACCCATTAGGTCAACCAGTTGATGGTTTAGGCCCAATCAATACAACAAACACTCGTCCAATCGAAAGTCCAGCACCAGGTGTAATGGATCGTAAATCTGTTCATGAGCCACTTCAAACAGGTATTAAAGCGATCGATGCTCTTGTACCAATTGGCCGTGGTCAACGTGAGTTAATCATTGGTGACCGCCAAACAGGTAAAACAGCAGTTGCACTTGATACAATCATTAACCAAAAAGATGAAGATATGATTTGTATCTATGTAGCTATCGGACAAAAAGAATCAACTGTACGTAACGTAGTAGAAACACTACGTAAGCACGGTGCATTAGATTACACAATTGTTGTAACTGCATCAGCTTCTCAACCAGCTCCATTATTATACTTAGCTGCTTATGCTGGTGTAACAATGGGTGAAGAGTTCATGTACAATGGTAAACACGTATTAGTAGTATATGATGACTTATCAAAACAAGCAGCGGCTTACCGTGAGCTTTCATTACTATTACGTCGTCCTCCAGGTCGTGAAGCATATCCAGGGGATGTATTCTACCTACATTCTCGCTTATTAGAGCGTGCAGCAAAATTAAGTGATGCAAGAGGCGGCGGTTCTTTAACTGCACTACCTTTCATCGAAACACAAGCAGGGGACGTATCAGCTTACATCCCAACAAACGTAATCTCGATTACGGATGGACAAATCTTCTTACAATCTGACCTATTCTTCTCTGGCGTACGTCCAGCGATCGATGCGGGTACTTCTGTATCTCGTGTAGGTGGATCTGCTCAGATTAAAGCGATGAGTAAAGTATCAGGTACACTTCGTCTTGACCTTGCATCTTACCGTGAGTTAGAAGCGTTCGCTCAGTTCGGTTCTGACCTTGATAAAGCAACACAAGCGAAATTAAACCGTGGTGCTCGTACAGTTGAGGTATTAAAACAAGGATTACACAAACCGTTACGTGTAGAGAAACAAGTTATCATTCTTTACGCTTTAACACGTGGATTCCTAGACGATATCCCAGTAGCAGATATCACTCGTTTCGAAGAAGAATTCCATGCTTGGTTAGATTCAAATGCAGCTGACTTATTAAGCGAAATTCGCACAACTAAGAAACTTGCGGATGACGACAAATTTGCAGCAGCAATCAATGGATTTAAAAAAGTATTCGTAGCTTCTGAATAATAATAAAAAGTGAAGTCGACTGTGGCTTAGCTAGATCATATAAAGGCATCTCAGCTTTTGAGATTGCTGACGGTTATGTAAAGGAAAAGAGTAGGTGCACCTATTCTTTTCCTTCAATCATGAGCAAGAATATCTTGCAACCTAGATTAGGAAGAGGATTCTTACTAATCGTGCCAACTTCCGGAAAAAAGGTGGTGAAAACCTGTGGCATCTTTACGCGATATAAAAGCGAAGATTACCTCGACAAAGAAAACGAGTCAAATTACGAAAGCGATGGAGATGGTATCTGCATCTAAGTTAAACCGTGCAGAGCAAAATGCTAAATCTTTCGTTCCGTATATGGAAAAGATTCAAGAAGTAGTAGCGAGCATTGCGCAAGGAAGTAAAGGAATTAATCATCCAATGCTAAATGCGCGTCCTGTAAAGCGTACAGGATACATCGTTATTACATCTGATCGCGGACTAGCAGGTGGTTATAACAGTAACGTATTACGTACAGTAAGTAACGTAATTCGTGAACGTCATAATATGGATTCAAACCAATATTCAATTATTGTACTTGGACGACTAGGACGTGATTATTTAAAACGTCGCGGCTTTAACATCATTGATGAAGTAGTTGGATTATCTGACCACCCATCATTTACTGATATTAAAGATCTTGCTTCTCGAGCAATTGCGATGTTCGCAGATGGTGCTTATGATGAGCTGTATATTTACTACAACCATTACGTAAGTAAAATTTCACAAGAAGTAACGGAAAATAAAATTTTACCGCTTACTGATGTGGCGTCTGACAAACCGACGACAGCTTATGAATTCGAACCTTCTGAAGAAGAAATTTTAAAAGTATTATTGCCACAATACGCAGAAAGCTTAGTGTACGGTGCATTACTAGACGGTAAAGCAAGTGAGCACGCAGCGCGTATGACAGCAATGAAGAGTGCTACAGACAACGCAATGGAAGTTATCGATTCACTTACACTTTCATTCAACCGTGCGCGTCAGGCAGCGATTACGCAAGAAATTACGGAAATCGTTGGTGGAGCAGCAGCGTTAGAATAGTAATAAAAAGCGTAGGCGGCTCTTTTAGGAGAGTCGCGTAAGCTATAAACTAATAAAAATTAAAAGCCGACTTCTCTTAGAAAGCTGGCTAATTAAAAGAAAGCTAGGAGGGAACCCGATGAATAAAGGGCGCGTTACGCAAATCATGGGTCCGGTTGTAGACGTTAAGTTTGATGGCGGAAAGCTACCAGAAATCTACAACGCCCTTACGGTAAAACAAAGCAACGAAAACGGAGCAGGCATTAACTTAACATTTGAAGTTGCACTTCATTTAGGTGATGACACAGTTCGTACAGTTGCAATGTCTTCCACAGATGGACTTGTTCGTGGCACAGAAGTAGAAGATACTGGTAAAGCAATCTCTGTACCAGTTGGTGATGCAACACTTGGTCGTGTATTCAACGTATTAGGTGATGCAATTGACTTAGATGGTGATGTTCCTGCGGATGTACGTCGTGATCCAATTCACCGTCAAGCACCTGCATTCGAAGAACTATCTACTAAAGTAGAAATTCTTGAAACTGGTATTAAAGTAGTAGACTTACTTGCTCCTTACATTAAGGGTGGTAAGATCGGTCTATTCGGTGGTGCCGGTGTAGGTAAAACAGTATTAATTCAGGAATTAATTAACAACATCGCACAAGAACACGGTGGTATCTCTGTATTCGCTGGTGTAGGTGAGCGTACTCGTGAGGGTAACGACTTATACCATGAAATGAGCGATTCTGGCGTAATTAAGAAAACTGCGATGGTATTCGGACAAATGAATGAGCCACCTGGAGCACGTCAACGTGTTGCATTAACAGGTTTAACAATGGCTGAACATTTCCGTGATGAACAAGGACAAGACGTACTATTGTTCATCGATAACATCTTCCGTTTCACGCAAGCAGGTTCTGAAGTATCTGCCCTTCTTGGTCGTATGCCATCTGCGGTAGGTTACCAGCCAACACTTGCAACAGAAATGGGTCAATTACAAGAGCGTATTACATCTACAAATAAAGGATCTATCACGTCTATCCAAGCGGTATATGTACCAGCCGATGACTATACGGATCCAGCACCAGCTACAACGTTCGCTCACTTAGATGCAACAACAAACTTAGAGCGTCGTTTAACACAAATGGGTATTTACCCAGCCGTAGATCCATTAGCATCTACATCTCGTGCACTTTCTCCAGAAATCGTAGGAGAAGAGCATTATGAAGTAGCTCGTCAAGTACAGCAAACTTTACAGCGTTATAAAGAGCTTCAAGATATCATCGCTATCTTAGGTATGGATGAGTTATCTGAAGAAGATAAGTTAGTTGTACATCGTGCTCGTCGTATTCAATTCTTCTTATCTCAAAACTTCCACGTAGCTGAGCAGTTTACAGGTCAAAAAGGTTCTTACGTACCTGTAAAAAATACAGTTAGTGGTTTCAAAGAAATTCTAGAAGGAAAATATGATGACCTTCCAGAAGATGCATTCCGTCTTGTAGGTGGCATTGAAGAAGTTATTGAAAATGCGAAGAAAATGATGGCGTAAGGCCTTAGGAGGGACGAAGTATGAAGACATTTCCAGTCAGTATTGTAACTCCTGATGGACCGGTTTACGAAAAAGAAGTAGAAATGGTAAGTGTAAAAGCAGAGAGTGGGGAAATGGGGATCTTACCAGGTCACATTCCAACTGTTGCACCATTAAAAATTAGTGCAGTTCGTCTGAAACATGGTGGACACACTGATTATGTAGCAGTAAGCGGTGGCTTTATCGAAGTTCGTCCAGATAAAGTAACTGTATTATCATCATCTGCTGAAGAAGCAAACCATATCGATATCCATCGTGCAAATGAGTCGAAGCGTCGCGCTGAGCAACGTATGCAAGATAAACAAGCTCATGTTGACTTTAGACGTGCAGAAATGGCACTACAACGTGCTGTGAACCGTTTAAACGTTTCTGATATGAAGTAAAAAAAACCGTAAAGGCTTCGCCTTTACGGTTTTTTTTTATAAATGATGGTTCATGAATAATTTTACAAAAATGGTATAATTATATTGGTGTTTGTATAAGTAGAGAATGTACAACAATTTATATTTCATAAAGGAGATGAATCAATGATCGGTGAAATGAAACGAGAAGCATTGTACTCTTTAAAGGGAAATTGGGGACTAGGTGTTGGATCAACGATTTTATATTTTATTTTAAGTTATGTTGTTGCAATGGCTGCAATGCTTATACTTTTAATTCCAGGAATTATTATATTTTTCTTATTTGCTGGTTTAACAGGCTCACTTGAAGAGGAAACAATATCAATCGGGGCAGGTATTACATTTGGGATTTTTTATTGTATAATGATCATTTTGAGTAATGCATCTTACGGTATTACATCGTACGGTTATACGAATGTGTTGCTGCAAATTAGTAAACGAGACGGTGCAAAAGTAGATCACTTATTCGAAGGATTTCGTGGTTTTAAAAGAATGATGAAAACAATGTGGGCAATGCTTGCGATTTTGTTATATACAGGTACATGGATTCCGATGTTGTTACTAGGTTTATTTGCGTTTTTTGGTGAAGAAGGGAATACGTCGTTTGCAATTGCTTTCTTCGTATTATTAGCTATTTCAATTGTCGGCATGATTGTGATGTATTTTTCTTATGCGATGACGTATTATGTGATGATTGGAAATCCAGATTATAGCGTTTCACAGGCGATGAAAGAAAGTAAGAACCTTATGAAGGGGCATAAACTAGATTTATTTCTTTTATGGCTTAGCTTCATAGGATGGGCTATCTTAGCGATTTTTACTCTTGGAATAGGATTTCTTTGGCTTAGTCCATATGTAGGTACAACGACAGCGCATTTTTATCGCTATATTACAAAAGATGAATTGCAGTAGGAATATGCTATACTAATAGAATTGTTACGTATAGGAGGCTAGGTATGATTAGTGATTTAAAAGGAGAAGCGCTGGACTCACTAGAAGGAAAATGGGGATTAGCTGTCGGGGCAACACTACTTATTTCGATTCTTATTTCAGCTTTTAGTTTTAGTATTGATTTCGTTTTCTCTCAGGTTTGGGATTGGAAAGAAGTAAATAGCTCACTTACAGTAGACGTTATTACAATATTGGTGGTAGGTCCATTAACGATAGGTGGTTATTATTTAGCGCTACATTTAATTCGTGAAAAAGAAGCGCGTATTGGGCATATATTCAGATGGTTTACAGAAGGAAGTAAGTTTATAAAGTCATTTTTATTATATATAGTAGTAAACATTTATATTTTCTTATGGTGCTTACTATTTATTATTCCAGGTATTATTAAATCATTTTCTTATGCGATGACGTACTTTATAATAAATGATCATCCGGAGTATTCCATAAATCAAGCTATTACAGAAAGCCGTCGTATGATGGATGGACATAAAATGGAGTATTTCATTTTATGTTTAAGTTTTATTGGTTGGTTTATATTGAGTTGTATTACATTAGGGATTGGATTTTTATGGTTAATTCCATATTTTTATACTACGTCAGCAGCTTTTTACGAAGAGATTGCAGAAGAATATTACGAGAAAAAAATTCCGACACTATAAAGTGAAACTTTAATCAGTGGGGGCCATTCCCCGCAAATAGCGGGATAAAAACACCCAGTGTGAACTATTGGTTCATACTGGGTGTTTTTTGTAGAAATCTTATAAATTCTTTACTTGTTAGAGGTTTACTGAAATAGTAACCTTGCATGTATTTACAGTTATTTTTTTTCAAAAATTTAAGCTGTTTTTCTGTTTCAATTCCTTCAGCAACGACGGAGAGATTTAAAGTATTTGCAAGAGAAAGGATAGTGGAAACGATGGCTCTTTCTTCAGGTCGATGATCGGCTAATTGTGTAAATTCTTTTGGTACTTTTAATGTATCGATAGGGAAAATTGATAAATAAGCAAGAGAAGAATAACCGGTACCGAAGTCATCAATGGACGTTTGGATACCATATTCTTTTAATTGCTTTAGTCTAGATAATGTTTCTTTTTCATCAATCATCGCAATTCGTTCTGTTAGTTCAAGTGTTACATCTTTCGGGTCAATCTCAACGTCCTTTAGTATTCTTGAAATATTTTCGATTAATTGATTTTGTTGAAATTCTCTCGCTGATAAATTGACACTCATTTTTAAGTTTGTGTATCCAAAACTTTGCCATATTTTTAGTTGACGACAAGATTCTCTTAACACCCAATGTCCCAGAGGAACGACTTGTGGTGTTTCTTCTACAATTGGAATGAACTCGCATGGTGAAATGTCACCTAATAGTGGATGCTTCCAACGTATTAATGCTTCAGCACCGATAATTTTATTTGTTGTCGTATCAATTTGTGGTTGATAGACGAGATAAAATTCGTCGTTTATTAAAGCGAGTGGCAAATCTTTTTCGATTCGAGCTTTTCGTTCCATTTTCTTATATAGTTCTTTCGTGTAAAGAGAGCTACGATTTTTCCCTTTATTTTTTGCTTCGTACATGGCCATATCGGCATGTTGCAAAATAGACAGTGGGTCTTCACCTGCTTCAGGGTATATGGCAATCCCGATACTCGGTGAGATGTGTAAATGTTGATTTTCGATTTCGAATGGTTCGTTCATAGCTACTACAATCATATCAGCTATCCTTTTTACATCTGTTCTTTTTTTATAATTTTCGATAAGGATTGTGAACTCATCCCCAGCTAGTCGAGCAAGTTTCATATTCTGTGTCGATATTCGTTCGAGCCTTTTTGCTACTGCAATTAATAGGAGATCCCCTACTCGGTGACCGAGGGTATCATTAATAACTTTAAAGCGATCTAGGTCAATAAACATAACAGCAAAAGGTCTTTTCGATACTTTTGCTCGTGCAATCGCTTTTTCTAAATGTTGATGAAATGAACGGCGATTTGCAAGCTCGGTTAAAGTATCATGATATGCTAGGAAGTTAATTTGTTCTTGTTGTTGTTTACTTTCCGTAATATCTTTAATCATTAAATAGACCCCAGAAATATGCTCCTTTAAAAAGATGGGAACAGCCGTAACATGCAAATAGTAAATATCTCTATTTTTATGATATGCCCGTATTTCTAAAGAAATAGAGTTCCCTTTTTTTACGTGATGAAAGGCATTAATGATTTCTTCCAAATCTTCTTCATACATAAGTGAATAGTATGGTTGGTTTAATAATTCATTCGTTTGATAACCGAGTAAAGTAGTTCCGGCGTTGTTCACATTTAGAAAATTACCATACAAATCTAATGTGAAAATTGGATCTGGATGATGCTCGTATAAAGATTTAAACATTTGTTGGTTATGATATAACTCATTTTTTTGTTCTACTAAATCTTCTGTACGTAGTTCAATTTGTTTCTCGAGTTCCAAGTTGAATTGCATTTGTGCTAGCAATAATATTTTATTTTGTCTTCGGACTAACATATGGCGTATGAGAACGAAGGCGAAAGTTACCATCAGTCCAATTACTACGATAGGTGCAAAAACATTTTCGACCAATATAAAAACAATAAGCATCACTACAGAAATATACGATAATGATAATCGGATTGATTCACCCAATCGAGGTGTTAGTAATACTTGTTCTTGTTTTTCAGGTTCTTTTGTGTGAAGTATACAAGCGATTGCTACCAATACTAAAGTTACTTGATAGAATGGAGCAACTGTGAACATAGAGTACTCAGGCTGGAAGTATTTTATATAAGAATAAATAGCATCCGTAGTAGCATACAAAATTAAAGCACTGCCAAGAAGAGCACCAACTTGTTTTGGTAGTAAGAATAATGGTCTAAATAAAAGATTGATTCCTATTAAAAGAAAGAGTAAATCAGTCATTGGATACGTGAGTTGAACAAACATGTCGATATATGATGTTGTGAAAATATGAATGGTTCTTTCGATAAGCAAATAGTAGCTTAAAGTAAATTGAGCTGTAACAATAATACAAATATCACATATCGTAGAAAGCTGTTCCAATAAGTTTCGGCCATAAATAATTTCATATAGAAAGGCAAATGCAAAGCTAATTAAAAATAATAAGTAAAAAAAGTCGGATGGATCAACGAATGTATAGTAGTCATGCAGAATTAAGCGTTGATAAGCAACTACTATATCACCGATAAAATAAGAGAAGAATCCGATAGTTAATGGTATCCAAAACAAACGAGATAACCCTTGTTTTACATTTGAAAAATAAAATATATAACTGCAAATTGTAATATCAATTAATATGGTACTGATTCCAGTTAATATTTGAAATGGGAGTGCGTACTCATATAAAAAGGACATTGATACGTAATGAATAGCTATATACAACAATGAAATGCTTATAAGAATACTTATGTGTGCTTGTTTTGTCATTTATATCACCCGCTGTATATACATAAGAACCACCTTTTTGTAGTTTATGTTTTTTTAGGATTTCTTGAAAAATATATAGAATTTCTATATTTATTTTACACATTTATAATGAGTTGTAAAAATAGATTTGTTTAGCAAGTATTAATTGTTGTTTCTGTTCCCAATATATCGACATAGGAATTTGAAGTTTGCTATAATGATTAAAATAGTTGCATTATTTAGAAAAATTTAAAAATAATAAATGATGCAAGTAAGACATATTGTTTACTATGTGAACTTGTTCTTAATTCAGGGGGGAGGGTTTCACAATGGCAAGTGTATATGAAAATAGTTACATGATCGTTTTGATTTTCTTGCTATTAGGTATATTGCTGCCGGTAGTGGCTCTTACATTAGGGAAAATGCTGCGTCCAAATAAACCAAGTGCAGCGAAAGCGACGACGTATGAGAGTGGAATTGAGCCTTTTCATGATGCGAATATTCGATTTCATGCTCGTTATTATATTTTCGCTTTATTGTTCGTCATCTTTGATGTAGAAACTTTATTTTTATATCCATGGGCTGTTGCGTATGACAAGCTGGGTTTATTTACACTGATTGAAATGCTCATTTTTGTTGTGATGTTGTTGGTTGGATTAGCGTATGCTTGGAAAAAGAAGGTGTTACAATGGTTATAAATTTCGAGGAATTACACCCACAGGAGCGAGCGGAATTAGAAAGGAATATATTTTTTTCTACACTGGAACAGCTCAAGGGATGGGCGCGGAGCAACTCTTTATGGCCGATGACATTTGGACTGGCATGCTGTGCGATTGAAATGATGGGAGTAGGTTCATCACATTACGATTTAGATCGATTTGGCTCATTTTTTCGGACTTCACCAAGACAATCGGATGTCATGATTGTGTCAGGGACGGTAACGAAGAAAATGGCGCCTATTGTTCGACGCTTATATGATCAAATGCCTGAACCAAAGTGGGTAATTGCGATGGGATCTTGTGCAACAGCCGGTGGTCCGTATGTGAATTCGTATGCAGTTGTGAAAGGCGTAGATCAAATTGTACCAGTTGATGTATATATTCCTGGATGCCCACCAAACCCTGCTGCTTTAATTTATGGAATTAATAAATTAAAAGAAAAAATTCGTTACGAGGCGAAGACAGGGAAGCAGGTGACGAATAAATGAGTGATCCAAATAAAGACTTAGAAAGTATGAAGAGAGAAGCAGCTCGTCATGCGAAAGAGGAAGCACGAAAACGTCTTGCCGCGAAACATGAGACGGAAATGTCTAAACTTGAAGGAGAACATCGAGAAAAAGAGAAAGCGCTACCAAAAGATAAAGAAGTTAATGTAGAAGAAGCAAAACGACTTGCCGCAGCAGCCGCAAAAGCGAAAGCCGCGGCATTAGCGAAGCAAAAGCGAGAAGGAACAGAAGAAGTACCGGATGAAGAAAAAGCAAAAGCGAAGGCGAAAGCCGCAGCAGCTGCAAAGGCAAAAGCGGCGGCACTAGCGAAGCAAAAGCGAGAAGGAACAGAAGAAGTACCGGATGAAGAAAAAGCAAAAGCAGCGGCACTAGCGAAGCAAAAGCGAGAAGGGTCAGAAGAGGTAACGGACGAAGAAAAAGCGAAAGCCGCTGCTGCGGCAAGAGCAAAGGGGGCTGTAAATAAGATAGAAGATGAACCGCAGCAGGAAGAACCATCAGTTAACCAACCATATTTAAATCAGTATGTGGAGGTTGTTAAGGAGAAGTTAGGGGAATATGCATTAGTAGATTCCTATATTAATAAGCTTTCAAAAGATGTCCCAACTCTTGTGGCGGAGCCTTCAAAATATTATGAAGTGATGGAGTTAATGCGATTGCATGGGGGACTTGCTTTTGATTATATGTCAGAGCTACATGCGACGGATTTTGTGACACATATGGAAGTATATGTTCATTTATTTTCATATGGAAAGAAACAGTCAGTAGCAGTGAAGGTAAAGCTGGATAGGGAAGCGCCGCAAGTAGAATCGGTGACGCCGCTTTGGAAAGGGGCAGATTGGCCGGAGCGTGAAGCGTATGATTTGCTAGGTATTGTATTTAAAGGTCATCCTAATTTATCTCGCATTTTAATGCCGGATGATTGGGTAGGG
Organism: Bacillus sp. LBA3-1-1.1; assembly: GCF_040676495.1. NCBI lineage: Bacteria > Bacillati > Bacillota > Bacilli > Caryophanales > Bacillaceae > Bacillus > Bacillus sp. LBA3-1-1.1. The sequence goes on along the minus strand of NZ_JBEGIB010000024.1, from coordinate 85,276 downwards.
TATCCACTTAGGAAAGATTATGAACCGTATGATGTGGAGGTGTAGCTTGTGATCCGTACGGAAGAGATGCTCTTAAATGTTGGACCGCAGCACCCGAGTACACATGGTGTGTTTCGGCTTGTAATTAAGATTGACGGGGAAATTATTAAAGAGGCTACACCAGTTATCGGGTATTTGCATCGCGGAACAGAAAAGATTGCTGAGAGCTTGCAGTATACGCAAATTATCCCGTATACAGATCGAATGGACTATTTATCAGCGATGACGAATAATTACGTCATTTGTCACGCTGTAGAGACTATGATGGATCTTGAGATTCCGGAGCGTGCTGAATACTTACGTGTGCTTGCGATGGAGCTGGGAAGGGTTGCAAGTCATCTCGTCTGGTGGGGGACGAACCTGCTTGATATAGGAGCGGTTAGTCCATTTTTATACGCGTTTCGTGAACGGGAAATGATTATTAATTTATTAAATGAATTGTGTGGTGCAAGGCTTACTTTCAACTACATGAGAGTCGGCGGTGTGAAGTGGGATGCGCCAGACGGCTGGATTGAAAAGGTGAAAGAGTTTGTTCCGTATATGAGGGAGCAGTTGGAAGGGTATCACGACCTTGTTAGCGGAAATGAAATTTTTTTAAATCGTGTGAAAGGCGTTGGCGTATATAGCGCGGAAGAGGCAATCTCGTATTCTTTAAGCGGCGCAAATTTGCGGTGCGCGGGAGTAAACTGGGATCTTCGCAAAGATGAACCGTATTCTATTTATGATCGTTTTGACTTTGATATTCCTGTTGGGAGCACGGGAGATGCCTGGGATCGCTACGTTTGCCGGATGAAAGAAATTGAGGAGTCATTAAAAATTATTGAGCAAGCAGCTGAGCAGTTCCCAAAAGATGGAGCCGTGCTGGCAAAAGTGCCGAAAATTATTAAAGCACCTAAGGGAGAAGCGTTTGTCCGTATAGAGTCACCGCGGGGAGAGATTGGTTGCTATATTGCTAGTGATGGAAAGAAAGAGCCGTACCGTTTGAAATTTCGCAGACCGTCTTTTTATAATTTGCAAATCTTACCGAAGTTATTGAAAGGTGAGAACATCGCCAATTTAATTACGATTTTAGGTGGGGTTGATATTGTACTTGGGGAGGTTGATGGCTAATGATTGAGACGCTCTTACAATCACCTTCAAGCTGGACGAATTTCTTCATTTTTTTCGGATTAGCGGTGCTTCTATTATTTGCAGTCCTTGGCTTCGTTACATACGGTATTTTGGCAGAACGGAAAGTGATGGGATTTATGCAAGGGCGGATTGGACCAAACCAAGTTGGGGGCCGGTTCGGTTTACTACAAACGGTAGCTGATGTTTTGAAATTATTATTAAAAGAAGATAGTATTCCGAAAGCTGCAGATAAACCGTTGTTCATATTAGCGCCTGTTATTGCATTTGCACCAGCATTTATGGTGCTTGCGGTTATCCCGTTTACTGATAAATTTCAGTTCGCGGATATTGGTGTAGGATTGCTGTATTACATTGCTGTTTCTGGGATTACGACGATTGGCGTTGTAACTGGGGGATGGGCATCAAATAATAAATATTCCCTTTTAGGAGGGATGCGCGCAGCAGCGCAAATGATTTCTTATGAGATTCCACTTGTGATGAGTGTAATTGGCGTCGTTTTGTTAGCAGGTAGCCTTAATTTAAATGAGATTGTAGCGGCGCAGGAGAAGGTATGGTACATTTTCGCACAGCCGATCGGTTTCGTCGTTTTCTTGATTGCGGCAGTTGCAGAGTTAAATAGGACACCGTTTGATTTACCCGAAGCGGAGTCAGAACTTGTTTCTGGATACCATACAGAATACTCAGGGTTTCGCTGGGCGTTTTTCATGCTTTCAGAGTATGTGTATTTCTTCGGGATGGCATCTTTAACTACAGTACTCTTTTTAGGAGGCTGGAATCCAGTTATGTTCCTTGGATTTATTCCAGGAGCCGTATGGTTTGCTTTGAAATTTAGCAGTGTGGTCTTTCTGTTAATTTGGTTCCGCGTTACGTTCCCGCGTATAAGAGGTGACCAGTTAATGGAGTTTGGCTGGAAAGTATTATTACCAATCGCACTTGCAAATATTTTCTTAACGGCATTGATTAAGGAGCTATTCTTCTAATCTATGAAGGGGGTGCCAGTAAGAGATGAAAGGACTATTTAAAGGGTTAAAATATACGCTTAGTAATTTGAGTAAGAAAAAGGTGACGTATGATTATCCAAATCAACCGTTACCATTACCAGACCGCTTTCGAGGTATTCAAAAGTTTTATCCAGAGAAATGTATTGTTTGTAATCAGTGTTCTAACATTTGTCCGACAGATTGCATTCAATTAACGGGAAAAAAACATCCTGATCCTACGAAAAAAGGAAAAATTATCGACACGTATGATATAAATTTTGAAATTTGTATTCTTTGCGATTTATGTACAGAAGTTTGTCCGACAGAGGCAATTGTAATGACGAATAACTTCGAACTCGCAGAGTATTCACGTGATGATTTATTTAAAAATTTGCAGTGGCTCGACGAAAACGACGAGAACGTCAGGAAGGAGAATAAAGCATGAATGGCGAGTTTGTAGCATTCTTTATCCTATCCTTGTCTGCGATTATCGGCGGAGTACTTATGCTGAACTTAACGAAAGTAATGCATATGATGCTGGCTCTTGTACTTACATTTCTTAGCATTGCAGGCTTGTACTTTCTTTTATCGGCCGAATTTATCGGAGTTGCACAAATTTTACTTTACTCTGGTGCAATCACTATTATTATGATTTTTGGCATTATGTTAACGAAACATAACGCGGAAAATGAATCGCGCCTTACTCTTCGAAAATGGATTATCTTCTTTGCGGTTGTAGCATTTGGAGCAGTTATGTATTTCGCTGTTAATAGTATCGATTTTTCAAATCAAAGCACACAAGGAAGTTTACCTCTCCATGAAAATAACACACTTCAAATCGGTACACTTCTCTATTCAAAATATATTATTCCATTCGAATTAACCTCAGTTATTTTACTTGTAGCACTTGTAGGAGCGATTATCCTTGCGAAGAAGGATGAGGGAGAGGAGGATTCCCATGAGTAGCGTTCCGGCTTCTGCGTATTTAACACTTGCGATTATTTTGTTTTGCATTGGCTTATTTGGAGCTTTAACAAAGCGAAATACAGTAATTGTATTAGTTTGTATCGAATTAATGCTTAACGCGGCCAATTTAAATTTAGTAGCGTTTAGTAAATTAGGCTTGTTTCCGAATTTAACAGGACAAATTTTTTCGCTGTTTACGATGTCTGTAGCGGCAGCGGAGGCAGCGGTAGGTCTTGCAATTTTGATTGCTTTGTACCGTAATCGCCCGACAGTTCATGTAGATGAGATGGATACGCTCAAAGGATAGCATTGTGACCGAAAAGGGGGAAGGAAACAATGATCGATTATGCATGGCTCATACCGCTTTTCCCGCTTGTTTCGTTTTTGTTACTTATTGTGTTCGGGAAGAAAATTAGAGAGGGAAGTAGTGTACTAGGTATTTTCTTTACCTTTCTCTCTTTTATATCCGCGGTAGTGGTACTAATAGAACGGTTTTCATCCGAGGCAGTGAAGCATAAGTGGGTGTGGCTTAGGGTAGGAGATATAGATATATCATTTGGTTTTGAAGTTACCGCATTAGGAGCTTTAATGTTGTTTATCGTTACGCTTGTGAGTTTTCTTGTACATGTGTACTCAAAAGGTTATATGAAAGGCGACGCCAGATTACCAACCTTTTATGCATATTTAGGGCTCTTTACATTTGCGATGCTTGGGCTTGTTATATCGACGAATTTATTACAGCTTTATATATTTTGGGAGTTAGTCGGCCTTGGTTCGTTTTTACTTATCGGTTTTTATTTCTTTAAAGAAGAAGCGAAGGCTGCTGCGAAAAAGGCTTTTATTATGACACGCATTGGGGATGTTGGGCTATTTATTGGGATGATTTTAATTTTTTGGCACGCAGGTAGTTTTGAATATGACGCGATTTTTAAAGCGATTCATACGGGCGACCTCTCTCCTTCTATGATTACAATAACGGCGATATTAATTTTTATCGGTGCAATGGGGAAATCGGGTCAGTTTCCGCTTCATACATGGTTGCCAGATGCAATGGAAGGACCGACGCCTGTTTCGGCGCTTATTCACGCGGCAACGATGGTTGCAGCCGGCGTATATTTAGTAGCGACGATGTTCCCACTATTTTCAGCAAGTGTGGTAGCGATGCAAACTGTTGCAATCGTTGGGGCTTTCACCGCAATCTTTGCGGCCTCTATTGGTCTTGTACAAACGGATATTAAGAGGGTTCTTGCTTATTCTACAGTTAGTCAGCTCGGGTATATGATGCTTGCGCTAGGCTCTGCTGGTTATGTAGCTGGTGTCTTTCACTTAACGACACACGCCTTCTTTAAAGCATTACTGTTCTTGGCGGCAGGAAGTGTAATTCATGCAGTCCATACGCAAAACATTAATAAAATGGGCGGTTTACAGAAAAAGATGAAAGTAACCGGTGCACTATTTTTAATAGGTACACTTGCAATTAGTGGTGTTCCTCTTCTTTCCGGATTTTTTAGTAAAGATGAAATTTTAGCGGCGGCTTGGATGAATGGCAATTACTTTCTATTCGTTTTAGCAGTAATTGCGGCATTTCTAACAGCATTTTATATGTTCCGTCTATACTTTCTTGTCTTTACGGGAGAAACGAAGACGGAGGAAGAAGTGCATGAATCACCTCGCACAATGACGTATCCGATGATTGTCCTTGGTGTTCTTGCGGTAGTGGCAGGCTATATAAATACACCGTGGTTCGGAACGTTTCTTGGGGATTGGCTTACGAAAGATGTAGGATTCAAAGTGCAGGAAGTACATGGACCTGTTTGGATTATGATTGTTGCGACGCTCGTTTCATTTGCGGGAATTGCCCTCGCATATTTCATATATGGTAAGAAATCTATCTCTAGAGATTGGGCAGGCGGAGAAGAGACGCCTCTTTATAACCTTTTGAAAGAAAAATATTATGTGGATGAACTTTACAATGTTACGGTGCTTCCTATTACGAAAGGAATCGCTCATGTGCTTCGCTTATTTGAAGTATACGTTGTAGAAGGAATTGCAGTTTTAATTGCGGGATTGGTTAAAGGTATGAGTGGCCTAGGATCCCGGCTTCAAAACGGGAATGTACAAGTGTACGGAACTGTAACGGCCGTTTCGCTCGCAGTGCTCATAATTATTTTGTTATATACGGGAGGGGATTTACGATGAATGGATTGCTATTAACGTTCTTCATTTTCTCCCCGCTTTTAGGGATTCTCTTGCTTGTGTTAACGCCGAAAAAAGAATCGCGTACAGTGCGAGCGCTTGGTTTATTTGGGACGGCGCTTCCATTTGGTATCGCTATCGTCCTCGCTTGTACATATGTTTCAGGAAAGAGTTTATCGATATTTGATGAGAAAGTGAAATGGATTAAATTTGGGGATTTTGCAGCGGTAGATAAAAAATGGTTTTCCATTTATTACGAGATTGGTATTGATGGTTTATCGCTTGTAATGATGGCGCTGACAGCCCTACTAGCGGTGCTTGCAGCAATTGCGGCATTTTCCATTAAAAGAAATTTAAAAGCATTCTACATGCTATTACTCATGCTAGAAATAGGGATGCTAGGTGTCTTCGCTGCTCAAAATTTAATGCTGTTCTTCATCTTCTTTGAAATTACGTTGCCACCAATGTTTTTATTAATTGGCAAGTGGGGGAAATTGTCGAGTGAAAAGGCTGCATATAGTTATTTAATATATAACGGTATCGGATCAGCTATTTTACTTATCGTTTTCTCGGTTTTATTTGCGAAAACAGGTACAACAAATATTACGGAGCTTAAAGAAATATTAACAAGTGTAGGTGCTGGGGGAGGAACGGCTGTCTCAAGTAGCTTACAGTTCGGCTTGTTTCTTGCCATAATGATTGCCTTTGCGATTAAGCTTCCTGTTTTCCCTTTGCATCGCTGGATGGTCAATGTACACATAGAAGCGCATCCTGCTGTAGTTATGCTTCATGCGGGAGTTTTACTGAAAATTGGAGCGTACGGTATTATTCGCTTCGGGAAAGGATTATTTCCAGAACATTTTCGTGATTTTGCAACGCTAATTGCGATTTTAGGAGTCCTTAATTTATTGTACGGGGCCTTTCTAGCACTCATCCAAACGGACTTTAGAAAGGTGCTTGCTTACTCTAGTATTTCGCATATGGGCATTGTATTAATGGGGCTTGCGGCGTTAAATGCACCAGGTATACAAGGGGCACTGTTCCAGGTTGTGTCTCACGGTTTAATTGCGGCATTGCTCTTCTTCTTACTTGGCATGATTGAAGAGCGTTTTGGGACTTCAGATATTACAGCGCTTGGTGGACTTGCAAAAAGTGTTCCTGTGCTTAGCGGCTTCTTCCTAGCGGGAGGTATGGCATCGCTTGGGATGCCAGGGATGTCTGGATTTATTAGCGAATTCCTTGCCTTTCTCGGTTTATTCCAAGGGCAACCTGTTATCGCTGCCGTAGGTGTACTTGGAATTATTTTAACCGCTGTATACGTATTAAGAGCGACACTTCAAGTGACATTTGGTAACAAAGAATGGGAAGCGAAATCTGATATACACGGATGGGAGTACGTTCCTGTTATATTACTTATCGTTTGTATTATCGCAATTGGAGTAATGCCAGAACTACTAGGGGATCCGCTTCAAAATACGTTGAAAACATTGGGGGTGAAGTAGGATGGATATGAATACGTTACTTAGCTTGTCGTGGCATCTGATGGTGCCGGAATTCATTATTCTTGGGGCAGCCATCCTTCTTTCCATATGTGATTTGTTTTTTAAGCTGAACCATAGGCACGTTGCGATTGGTGCAATCGCAGCCGTCGTATTAGCGGCCGTGTCATTAATTACGCTATATAGTGAACCGGCGGGAGATATTTTAAATGGATCGTTTGTGTTAGATGGATTTTCAAAAGGGTTTAAAACATTGTTATTAATCGGGGCAGCTCTCGTCTTATGTATGGCAATGAGCGATGATGAAAAGGATCCTATTCAAGATAAGGGAGAATATTATTACTTAATGTTAATGGCGCTTCTTGGAGCGATGTTCATGGCTTCGAGCGTTGATTTCATCACACTATTCGTCGGTTTAGAATTGCTGTCGCTTTCTTCCTACATTCTTGTAGGAATCCGAAAAAGAAACCGCGCATCGAATGAGGCGGCAATGAAATACGTCATTAACGGAGGAATTGGAACAGCAATTACGCTCTTTGGAATGAGTTATTTATACGGTATTACAGGATCGACCAACATAGTGGAAATGCAACAGGCATTTACGCAAGGATTGGCCGGGGGTATTCAATTATTGTTAGCTCTCGCATTTCTACTTTTACTTGTTGGACTCTCATTCAAAATTGCAACAGTTCCATTTCATATGTGGGCACCGGATGTGTATGAGGGAGCGGCTACACCTGTCACTGCTTTTCTCGGAACGATTTCTAAAATTGCTGGTTTTCTACTCATTACGCGTTTGTTTCTTATGGTGTTTGCAGGCGTGGCAATCCAAGGGGACGCACAATCTTTGTACGGGCGTATGAGTATATACATTGCTGTGCTAGCTAGTATTACGATGATTATTGGGAATGTAGTAGCATTAAAGCAATACAACGTAAAACGTCTATTTGCCTATTCAGGTATCGCGCATGCTGGGTATTTGCTCGTGCCTCTTGTGGCGCTATCACAGTTCACGATGGATAGTATGTGGTTTTATATGCTTGCATATATGCTTATGAATATAGGAGCATTTGCAATCATCCACGGATTAATCTTACAAAATGATAAGGAAAATATGACGATTTTTACAGGATTATACAAGCGATCTCCATTTACAGCTATAGTGATGACAATCTTTATTTTATCGTTAGCTGGAATACCGGGGACAGCTGGTTTCATCGGGAAAATTAACATCTTTTTAGGGGCACTCCATGTTGAACCTGCTCATTACGTATTAGCTTCTATTATGATGGGGACAACAGTTGTTTCATTCGTATATTACTTTCGGATATTACAGCAAATGTTTTTCCGCACTGGAGAGACAGAAGAGAGGCTTCGGTTACCGTTAAATATAAAGATTGTCATGAGTTTTTGTGCAATTTCGATTGTAATACTAGGGATTATGCCGATGATTGGTTACAATTTCTTTTATGAATATTTTCCATTAATGAAGGATTTCTTCTTCTTGGGTAACGTGGTACAATAGTGAAAATAAAGGGTGTAGAGTCCGTACTCTGCGCTTTTTATTTTGGAGTAACAGCAAACGGAAATGTATATAAGTATATGTTTTTTGAGAGGAACTTACGATTTGAAATGTAAGAAGCCTATTCGCGTTTGAAAAAGTGTGGCTCCTACTTATTATGGTATCGTTTTTACATTTTGCGTAAGTAGTAGCCAAGTAAAAAGGGGTCGATTTTTTGGCACAACTTTTAGGGCAACAAGCACTGATTGCCATTGTTTCGCATTTATTGTTTATTACTATTACGTGGTGGGCCTTGCAAGGTATTCACATTGAGCGTTTAATGAAGTCTGGGAAAGTGATACAGACGAGAGTATTACTCATCCTAGTTACGATTGCGATTGGGACATCTGTCAGTAACTTTTTCCTTGATTATTTAGGCTATTCAAAGAGTTTAACGTATTTAGTAAAGTAAGTGTATAGAACCTCATATCTCCGTTAACAATGGGGATAGGAGGGGATGAAATTGAAGCTTAAAGCCATTCTTATCGTTGTCTTGAGTGTTGTTTTATTTTTGGTTGGATATAGAGAGATGAAACCTATAAGCGATGAACAGAAGATGGAGAGCATGATCGCAACTTTAGAGAAGAATGATGCAAAAGTAGAGCGGTGGTCATGGTTAGCGCGAGAAACAAAAACAATTTCTAATATACATACGTTTCAAAAATTGTTAAACGATGTGAAGGAAAACGCAAATATCGAAAGTTGGGAATTAGAACAATCTCCAGATGGATATAAAGCTACATCCTATAAAAAATCTTCTTCATATGAAGAACGAGTAGTAGTAACTTGGACTAAGGAAAATACTAAAGAAAACACTTTCATTATATTTGAGGTAAGCGGGGCGAAATGGGACCCGAAGTACGTTCAGAAAATGAATAAAATTTTTAACGGAAAACCTACAATTTATACTTGTGTTCAAGGTGTATTGAATGATAAGATTGAAGGTGTTTTGCAAAATAAAACCAATCAGGTTTTGAAAGATCTTTCAGCAAGAGCGATCGAACAGACAGAAGAAAGAGCATTTGTGTCAGTCTCCGCATATAATAAAAAGTGGAATGACGCTCTTTCGATAAATAGAGAGAAAATAAATGTGCAAATAGCAATACGTTCTACAGACAACAAAGATACAATTGTGGTTGGCACACCGATCATAACTTCTGAGTATTGAGTGAATAGATACTGAAAAAAGGACACGGAGGGGAATAATTTGGAAAAGATCATCGTCCGTGGCGGAAAGCGGTTGAACGGCACAGTGCGTGTTGAGGGCGCAAAAAATGCTGTATTACCTATAATCGCTGCAGCCCTATTAGCGAGTGATGGAAAGAATGTACTATCTGAAGTACCAGTTTTGTCTGATGTATACACAATTAACGAGGTATTACGTCATTTAAATGCTGAAGTCGTATTTGAAAATAACCAAGTAACAATCGATTCTTCTAAAGAATTAAACATTGAAGCACCATTTGAGTATGTACGTAAAATGCGTGCATCTGTCCAAGTAATGGGCCCATTATTAGCACGTAACGGTCGTGCTCGTATTGCACTTCCTGGTGGATGTGCAATTGGTTCACGTCCAATCGACCAACATTTAAAAGGCTTCGAAGCAATGGGAGCAAAAGTAAAAGTTGGTAACGGTTTTGTTGAGGCGTACGTAGAGGGAGAACTAAAAGGAGCTAAAATTTATTTAGACTTCCCAAGCGTAGGCGCGACAGAAAACATTATGTCTGCAGCGACATTAGCAAAAGGGACAACAGTCCTTGAAAACGCAGCGAAAGAACCAGAAATCGTTGACTTAGCTAACTTCTTAAATGCGATGGGAGCGAAAGTACGCGGAGCTGGAACTGGAACGATTCGTATCGAAGGCGTTGATAAATTATATGGCGCAAACCACCCTATTATTCCTGACCGTATTGAAGCAGGAACATTCATGGTTGCAGCAGCAATTACTGGTGGAGACGTCTTAATTGAAAATGCTGTACCTGAACATTTACGCTCAATTACAGCGAAAATGGAAGAAATGGGTGTTAAAATTGTTGAGGAAAATGAAGGTATACGTGTTATCGGCCCAGATAAGTTAAAAGCGGTTGATATTAAAACTATGCCTCACCCAGGTTTCCCAACAGACATGCAATCACAAATGATGGCATTATTATTACAAGCTGAAGGAACAAGCATGATTACTGAAACGGTATTCGAAAACCGCTTTATGCACGTTGAAGAATTCCGTCGTATGAATGCTGATATTAAAATTGAAGGTCGTTCTGTAATTATGAACGGTCCAAACAGCTTACAAGGTGCTGAAGTAGGCGCGACTGATTTACGTGCAGCAGCAGCATTAATTTTAGCTGGTTTAGTATCAGAAGGTTATACTCGTGTAACAGAGTTAAAACATCTTGACCGTGGCTATGTAAACTTCCATAAGAAATTAGCTGCATTAGGTGCAACTATTGAACGTGTAAACGAAAAAGTAGAAGAAGTGAAAGAACAAGAAGTTTCTGATCTTCACGCTTAATTGAAATAGTCTCTATGTCTTTTGACATAGGGGCTATTTTTTTTACTATTACTGTTATAGTCAAGAAATTCTATACTTATGCACGTCTCAGTAAAAATATTTAGAAAATTTTCGTTTTATTTCGCTATTTGTGATCAGTACAACTTCACCTCATTAAAGTTTCACTTTATATCGATACCCCCAAGTATGTTCTAAAAGATTCCATAGTTCCATAAGAATGAAAGGAAGCCAACTTTATATTGGGGGAATAGGATGAAATTTTCAAAGCCACTTTTCATTACGGTAGCGCTTTTAATAGCGCTCGTCATCATTGTACCTGCTGCTCTTGTCATTCCGTTTGCGAAAGCAAAAGTAGGGGAAGAAGCAGCTTCTAAAACTCCTCCAGCGATAGAAAGCATACCAGCTCCAGGGAAAGTGGATACAGCGGTTCAGGTTGCTGTATATCGCGATCGACAGAAGAAGGTAGACACATTACCTATGGAGGAGTATGTGACCGGTGTAGTAGCTTCTGAGATGAATGCCAGCTTTGAAATAGAGGCGCTAAAGGCGCAGGCATTAGCAGCGAGAACATTTGTAGTCCAGCGTATGCTAAGCGGAGGTAAGAAAAACAATGCGGACGTGACAGATACGGTGAAAGATCAAGTGTATAAAAGCAAAGAAGAATTGAAGAAACAATGGGGTAATAACTACGAAAATAATTTGAAGAAAATCGAGGAAGCCGTTTCGAAAACCGCAGGACAAGTTTTAACATATGATGGAAAACCAATTTCAGCTTCTTTCTTCTCAACGAGTAATGGCCGGACAGAAAATGCAGCTGATTATTGGGGGAATGATTATCCGTACCTGAAAAGCGTAGATAGTCCGTGGGATCAAGCATCTCCAAAATTTACGAGCGAGCAAACATTTACAGTAGCTGACTTTCAAAAACGTCTCGGTGTGAAAGTACTAGCGGACGGAAAAGTCGGCGATATTAAAGACCTTACAGAAGGCAAACGAGTAAAAGATGTAGCGTTTCAAGGAAAAACATTAACAGGAAAAGAAGTACGTGAAAAATTAGATTTACGCTCGTCTGACTTCACGTGGAAACAACAGGGGGATAAAATCGTCGTTACAACGAAAGGATTCGGTCATGGCGTTGGCATGAGCCAATACGGAGCGAATGGCATGGCAGCGGAAGGTAAGAAATATACAGATATCGTCGCTCATTATTATAAAGGCGTTGAAATAAAGACGATGAATGATTATGAAGGAAAATTGATGGTGAAGAAGTAGGGTGAAAAAGAGGCCGTCCCAAATGGTAGTTGGGACGGTTTTCTTTTGTTGGTAGGTAGGTTATTTTTTTCGTATTTTGCAGTTAAGTCGATGTTCCTTGTCGAAACGTCGATATAATTCAATTTGCGTTGATATAAATTCGATTAGCATTGCAATCGTAACAAAGAAGAAAATAGCTTTAGTCAGAAGTTCAATTTCGGAACGTCCTTTTTGTCATTATTTGTAGAAATAAATGGAAGTTACCCTACATACTGCGTGTTATAATACAGTTATGTGAATATATAAAATATAACAACAGGGGGTAATGAAAAATGATGATGGATGTACCACTTCTCATTCCGTCCATGATGGAACGAGCGGAGAAATATTTTTCGAAAAAGGAAGTTGTTTCACGGACTGCATCGCGTATTCATACATTAACATACGGAGAAATTGCAAAGCGGACGAGAAGGCTTGCTAGTGTATTAACGAAAATGGGAATTGAACAAGGGGATAAAGTAGGGACAATTGCTTGGAACCATCATAGGCATTTGGAAGCATACTTTGCGATTCCAGGAATCGGAGCGGTGCTACATACGATTAATTTAAGGCTTTCCGCTGATCACATTTCATATATTATTAATCATGCAGAAGATAAAATCATTCTTGTCGATGAAGATATGGTACCTATATTAGAGAGTATTCAACACGAAATCCCGCATATAGAAGCCTTTATTATTATGACAGACGATCATAAACTACCTCACACAACACTATCACCAGCATATCATTATGACCAATTACTCGAAGAAGGCGATGAGACATTTCCGTTTGTAAAAGATTTAGATGAAAAAGAACCAGCCGGTATGTGCTACACATCAGCTACAACAGGAAAACCGAAAGGTGTAGTTTACACACACCGTAGTATTGCGCTCCATAGTTATACACTTGGACTTGCAGATGGCGGGAACATATCAGAAGTAGACACTTGTATGCCTGTCGTTCCAATGTTCCATGTTAATGCATGGGGATTACCGTTTGCGAGTACATGGTTTGGGACAAAACTCGTATTACCAGGACCGCATTTCACACCAAAAATTTTAGCGGAGTTAATTGAAAGTGAGAAAGTAACAATTACAGCTGGCGTGCCGACAATTTGGATTGGCTTATTACAAGAACTTGAGAAGCATCCATATGATATTAGTAGCGTAAAAACGATATGGTCAGGTGGATCAGCAGCTCCGCAAAGTATGATTCGTACGTATGAAGAGAAATATGAAATTGCATTTAGACAAATATATGGAATGACAGAAACGAGTCCTGCTGTTGTAATTAATTGTCCGAAATCATATCAACGTGATTTACCGAAAGAAGAATATTATAACTTGCGCTCTCGCCAAGGATATTTATTCCCTGGGCTAGAAATGAAAGTGATTGGACAAGACGGTGAAATTAAGTGGGACGGGGAAGAAATGGGAGAACTTTGCCTAAGAGGCCCATGGATCGCTGGTAGCTATTATAAAGATGAGCGTACAGAGGAATCGATGAAAGATGGTTGGCTCCATACAGGCGATATCGTTACAGTTGATTCGGAAGGATTTATTAAAATTGCTGATCGCACGAAAGACTTAATTAAAAGCGGCGGTGAGTGGATCTCTTCAGTAGATTTAGAAAATGCTTTAATGTCACACGATAGCGTATTAGAAGCATCTGTCGTGGCAGTTCCACATGAAAAATGGCAAGAACGTCCTGTTGCTTGCGTCGTATTAAAAGAAGGACAAGCAGTAGAAAGAGAAGAGCTGTATTCTTTGCTAGAAGCCGAATTCCCGAAATGGTGGATGCCAGATGATATTTTATTCGTAAATGAAATTCCGAAAACATCTGTAGGGAAATTTCTAAAAAGAGCACTTCGTGATCAGCTCAAGACTTATATGGTGGAGCAGAAATAGAGAAGAAGGCTATCCTGATGGATAGCCTTCTTTGTTGATACAGTATAAAAACATTGTATTAAATATCATAATTTTCCATTAATTGTTTGGTATAATAGGATAAAAAAACACTTGGGGGATACAGAATGGCGTTATTGGAGTTGAAACAATTAGGGAAGACGAACCAGTTACCGGCAGTTGAATTGAAGGTTGAAAAAGGACAATGTGTTGTTTTGCAGTGTAATAATCATACAGCTAAAGTGTTGCACCGGATTATTATCGGAGAAGAAGAGGCTTCTTCGGGCAGTGTGTTATTTGAAGAGGAGCCGATTGGAAAGAAAGTATATTCCCGCATCGGTTTTTGTTTTTTGAAAGATGAAGCATACGACCGTTTGAAGGTGAAGGAGTACTTCAAGTTTATATTAGGGCTTTATGAATCACATATGAGTATGGAAGAAGTAGTACAATATGTCGGTCTCCTAGATAAGTTGAACGTTAAAATAGAAAAATTGTCATTTTCAGAGAAACGCCGTCTTCATCTTGGGCGAGTTATGATTCATAATCCGGATTTAGTTATTTTAGAAGAGCCAGAGCAAAATGTAGATACAGAGAGTACGATTATTATTCGAAAAGCGATTATGAAAATGAAAGAACAAGGAAAGGCAATCTTCATTACGTCCTCCTTTTTATCAGATGCACTTTCGCTGACGGAAGATGTATACATATTAAACAACGATGGTGTGAAAAAGGTAGAAATAGAGCAAGAAGAAGCTGAAGAAGTCGATGAAGAAAAAGTAGTTCAAATGATTCCGCAAATGAAACTTGAAAGAATCCCAGCGAAAGTGAACGATAAAATCATTTTACTGGATCCGATGGAGATTCATTTCATTGAAACGCAAAACGGAGTGACACATATTCATGTGCGCGAAGGAGATTTCGTATGCGCATTAACATTAAGTGAACTAGAAGTGAGATTAACAGGATTCGGATTCTTTAGATGTCATCGCTCGTACCTCGTCAATTTACAAAGAGTACGAGAAGTGATTACTTGGACACGCAATAGTTTTAGTTTAATTTTGGATGACGAAAGAAAAAGTTCAATCCCGCTTTCAAAAGGACGAATGGATGAGTTAAAAGGTGTAATTGGGCTATGAAAATACTCCAATAAGCTCAAAATACGATTCATTCACCGGTAAAAATACTCCTTTTACCGGTATTTTACTGCATAAACCCTTTGTTTTTCATATGATTGAGTCAAGAAAAGCGAAACAAACAAACGAAAAGCGCTAAGGCGACTTTCATCTATAAAAAGAAAAACAAAGGGGATGACGAAATGACATTGGCAATTGAAATGAAAGATGTAATGAAAAGTTTTGATGGAAAAACGGCCCTTCGAAATGTAAATATTGAGGTGAAGCAAGGAGAAATCTTTGGATTCCTCGGACCGAGTGGATCTGGGAAAACGACAACAGTAAAAATATTAACATCTCAATTGCTTCATAGCGTTGGAACTGTAAGAGTATTAGGTAAAGACATTACAGGACCAAGCAGCATCGATTACAAACGAATCGGTATTTTAACAGACAATAGCGGCGTATATGAAAGACTTAGCATTTATGATAACTTACTACTATTTTGTGACCTATACGATTGTAAAAAAGAACGAATTGATGAAGTGCTAGCGCAAGTGAACTTATTAGATGATAAAAAAACACAGGTGAAAAAATTATCAAAGGGAATGAAGCAGCGCGTCACATTAGCAAGAGCAATTCTTCATAAACCAGATATCCTTTTCTTAGATGAACCAACATCTGCACTTGATCCAGTAAACGTACAAAACATTCATAAAATCTTAAAAGACTTAAATAAAGAAGGAACAACGATTTTCTTAACAACGCACAACATGGACGAAGCAGAAACACTTTGTAACCGCATTGCCTTTCTGTGCGGCGGAGAAATAGTAGCGCTTGATACACCGGAAAATCTTCGCTTGCAATACGCGAAAGATCAAATACAAGTTGTGTTAACAGATAAGAAGAAAGAAATTGTGAAAAAAGATGAA
Source organism: Bacillus sp. LBA3-1-1.1 (assembly GCF_040676495.1). NCBI lineage: Bacteria > Bacillati > Bacillota > Bacilli > Caryophanales > Bacillaceae > Bacillus > Bacillus sp. LBA3-1-1.1. The sequence continues at coordinate 69,151 of NZ_JBEGIB010000024.1, read as the reverse complement.
TTAGGAGCAAAACGTATTTCAGAATGGATGAAAAAAGGAGAATTACTATCTATTCATTCACATGAACCAACGTTAGGCGATATCTTTATTGAAGTTACTGGGAGGGGACTATAATGACATTTTCAATGAGACGATTTTCAGCAATTTTTCGGAAAGAGGTACAGGATTTTAAAACGAATTCACAAACTTTAATTATGTTGGTAATGCCACTTGTCTTTTCGGTATTATTTAGTCGCTCAGATAATATGAGAGAAATTGGAGCAAGTACGTTAACTGCGATGGCGCTAGTTATGGTTGGAGGCTTTGTACAGGCGATGCTTATCGCTGAAGAAAAGGAAAAAAATACGCTTCGAGTTCTTATGCTATCACCAGCATCATCTATTGAAGTATTAATTGGTAAAAGTTCATTAACAGGTATGATTACAGTTGCAATTTGTTTTATTAATCTACTTATTTTAGGTAAATTAGAAGGTAATCTTGCATTATTATTACTTATCTTCGTTCTTGGAATGCTAATATTTAACCTCATTGGTACTTGTATTGGATTATTAGCTCAAAATGTTCCGCAAACATCAACAATTGGATTACCAATATTAATGACATTTCTTTTCGGTGATTTAATTGGAATGTTTGTGAAGAATGAAGTCGTTACAAAAATAATCGATTATTTACCAACTCGTCATATCGGTCTTGCGGTTAGTAGTGTTATAAAAGGTGAAGGTTTTAGTGCAATTACTAGTAATTTATTGAACATAACTATTTGGTTAGTTGCAGTACTTGTTATTACGCTCTTCATTTATAGAAAGAAACAAATGGACTAAAAACTGAGCTGAAACGCTCAGTTTTTTCCTTTTTCTATCATTTCCTCGGAAATTTTGCAATTCCTATACATATTTTTACAGATTTTGTCGAAAAGTAATTAGTTATAGGTTGTATAGGATGATTGAATATTGTTCAAAATGATTGCTGAGGTGATGATGGAATGCGAGGAAGAAATAATAAAAAGTCGCAAAAAGTAGTACATTTATTTCAAAGAAGATGGGTGTTTCCGGCACTATATATTGCTTGTGCAGCGGTAATCTTAATGGTTGCGCTATGGTTCCAAGGAGCTAATCCGAAGAAAGCTCCGAACCAAGATCAAGCAACACCGTATACACAAACGGAAGATCCAGCAGTACCAGTAACAAAGTCTTCAGAAGTAGTGAAAATGCCAGCTGCAGCAAATGCAGAAGTAGTAGTACAGAAGAAATTCTATGAAGATGCAGCATCAGAGGCGGAACAAGAAAAAGCACTTGTCTTTTATAACAACACATATTCCCCTAATAAAGGAATCGACATTGCTGCGAAGAACGGAAAAGAATTTGATGTGACAGCTGCTTTAAGTGGTACAGTAACGAAAGCTGAAAAAGATTCACTTCTTGGTTATGTTGTAACAGTAGATAGTGGAAATGGTGTAGCAGCATCTTATCAAAGCTTAGGCAGTGTGAAAGTAGAAAAAGGTGCAAGAGTTGCGCAAGGTGAAGTGTTAGGGAAATCAGGTCTAAGTGCAATGAATAAAGATGCAGGTTCTTACGTTCACTTTGAAGTACGTAAAGACAATGTGGCTGTGAATCCTGAGCGTTATTTAAATAAATCAGTAGCAGAAATTAAAGCTGATGCAGGTGCTGCAAAGGCGACAAATGCTTCTGGTAAAAAAGCTGATGACAAATCTCAAAAAGAAGAAAAGTCAACAAGCACGAAACCAGAAAGTAAAACAGAAGATAAGTCTCAAAAAGAAGAGAAATCAACAAGCGGTTCGACTAGTGATAAAGAAACGAATGGCAAACAAGATGAGAAGTCTCAAAAAGAAGAAAAATCAACGAATGGTTCTACAGAATCATCTAACGGTTCTTCTTCACAAGAATAATAAAGTGAAAAAATCAGTTCTCATTAGGAGAGCTGATTTTTTCACTTTCATATAAAAATAATCAATTTCGAGAAAAAAGTTGCAATAACAAGGAAAAATGACGAGATTCTCGAATATATATTACAAAAGGGAGGGGATACTGTGTCATTTTTATCTGTTCTGTCGATTGCTATTATTTTATTGTTTGTTTTATTCGCTTTATATTATTATATTGCCGGTAAGAAAGAAGTTCCCCACCATCAGTTGTTGAAAGAAGATTGTGACCGAGAAGAGTGACACCTTTTATAAAGAGGTGTCACTTTTTTTCGCTATAATTGTCATCTTTAACGTATTTCTCACAAAAAAACGTAATTTTTCTTAACTTAGTCCGCAAAAATAGTGAACATGTAGCATATATCAGTAGTGCGGGCAATACAATGGTATAAACCAATGCAAAGAGAGTGTTTGAGGTGAGAAATCGTGAATCATTTCATTATAAATCCAAGAATGTTTAACGCTTACAAACAGCACTCACATTTACTTCATAGTCGTATGCAGCGAGTCTCATTTCACACTTCTCACATCCAATTTAGGGAGGCGAGTGGTGTGCACGATTACATCAAAGAGAGAACTATCAAGATTGGCAAGTATATCGTGGAGACAAGAAAGACAGTGCGTGTAATTGCAAAGGAGTTTGGGGTATCAAAGAGTACAGTCCATAAAGATTTAACAGAACGTTTGCCAGAAATTAATCCAGAGCTCGCAAATGAAGTGAAAGAAATTCTTGATTATCATAAGTCTATTCGTCATTTAAGAGGGGGAGAAGCAACAAAGCAGAAGTATAGAAAAGAAGATATAGAAAAGCCTGTACGTCAATAAATGCAAAACAGCAAACATTCCTTACAGATTCGGTAATGTTTTTCAGAAAAATTCTTTTTGCGAATATTACGTTTCTGTTAAATTTATGATAAAATCAGAAATTAGGTGTAAAAGAATTCGGGTGTAACCTGATTTTGAATATCGAGGAGGAAAAGACGGGAATGTTTGCGCGAGATATCGGAATTGACCTAGGTACGGCTAACGTATTAATTCATGTTAAAGGTAAGGGTGTTGTATTAAATGAGCCATCTGTTGTGGCAATTGATCGTAATAGTGGAAAAGTATTAGCAGTAGGTGAAGAAGCAAGAAGTATGGTGGGACGTACACCTGGTAATATTGTGGCAATTCGTCCGCTTAAAGATGGTGTAATCGCAGATTTCGAAATTACAGAAGCAATGTTAAAGTATTTCATTAACAAATTGGACGTGAAGAGCTTCTTTTCAAAACCTCGCATTTTAATTTGCTGTCCAACAAATATCACATCTGTAGAAAAAAAAGCAATTCGTGAGGCTGCTGAACGTTCAGGTGGTAAAACAGTATTTTTAGAAGAAGAACCAAAAGTAGCCGCAGTTGGTGCTGGTATGGAAATCTTCCAGCCAAGCGGAAACATGGTTGTTGATATTGGTGGAGGTACAACAGATATTGCCGTACTTTCTATGGGTGATATTGTTACCTCTTCCTCTATCAAAATGGCTGGCGATAAGTTTGATATGGAGATCTTAAACTACGTTAAACGTAAGTATAAGCTATTGATTGGAGAACGTACTTCAGAAAATATTAAAATTAAAGTTGGTACAGTATTCCCAGGTGCACGTAGTGAAGAGCTTGAAATTCGCGGACGTGACATGGTAACTGGTTTACCACGTACAATTACAGTATGCTCTGAAGAAATTACAGAAGCACTACAAGAAGAAGCGGCTATCATTGTACAAGCTGCAAAAGGCGTACTAGAGCGCACACCACCAGAACTATCTGCGGACATTATTGACCGTGGTGTTATTCTAACAGGCGGTGGAGCTTTATTACACGGTATCGACATGCTTCTAGCAGAAGAGTTAAAATTACCAGTATTAATTGCTGAAAACCCAATGCAATGTGTTGCTGTTGGTACAGGTATCATGTTAGAAAACATCGATAAATTACCACGTCGTGCATTACGATAAGGTTCAAAAACGTATAAAAGTAGTAAAAATCAGGAAGAGGATGTTTTCTTCCTGATTTTTTTGTAGTTGAAGAAGATAAATAGAACTTTGTAGAACTAATGAAGAAAACGTTTCCCTAGAGTGCATATGACAAAAACTGCGTATTAATGGTAATAGTTTGTAAATGAAAAGTATGCGATAATCACTATTGTGAATTTTATGCGAACCTGATGTAAATTATATGTAAATTTGTTTAGGTTTACAGGGGCTTTTATGATTTCATGATGCGGGGAAATCTCTGTTTTAATTTCCTTTCTTTAATCAATTATAAAGGGAATATTTCACAGGGGACAATGAAGTATGAAAAAGGTAATTACATACGGTACATTTGATTTTATTTAAAGGAATCAATATTTAATATAACAAGTGAAATTTTTAATGTGGATTTGAGTCAATATCATGGGGAATTAGATTGTTAACTTGTTTGACAGATTCAGAAATTAATGACTATCAATTACTATTAGAAGGAACTCGGGTAAAGTTATATAAAGCAGAAAATGCTACAGCAATCCCTGAGAAAACAGCTGGATTGGATAAAAAGGTAGTGATTGCTGCAGGTAGATATGTACCTCAGAAAGATTTCGATCTTTTAGTTCCTGTTTTTTCTAAAGTTATAGAGAAATATCCGGATTGGAAGTTGGGAATGTTTGGTTCGTGAGAAGATGAACAACTTCTTCGACAACAGATTTTTGATCATAAAGCTTATAATAATATTTTTCTAATGCCAAAGACGAATGATATTATTGGTGAGATGCTTAATTCATCAATTTATGTTTTAAGTTCCAGATAGGAACCTTTTGGGGGGGTATCATTGAAGCCATGTCAGTAGGGGTTCCTTGTGTAAGTTTTGCTTGTACAGGTCCTGTTGAAATAATTAAAAATAAAGAAGACGGATTGCTTGTAGAAGAAGGAAATATTGATGATCTTGCTAATTCATTAATGACTTTAATAGGATCTGAAGAATTAAGAAAAGAATATGGTCACAAGGCTAAAAAGAATGTTGAGAGGTATACTTTTAATGTCGTTGGTGACAAGTGGGAAAATATTTTAGAAGAGCAAGTACAAAAAAATAAAACAGAATAAGAAGGCATTAACAGAGATATCGATATAATATTTTATTGATGTTGTATTAGTAATATCTTTAGTCATAGAATAATAACGTGTGAAATATGAATAGGTAGACATCATAAAATTAAAACAGAAAATATATAGATAATTTATTTTATATAGGAGTGTAATTAAATTCTCTATTTCTTTTTATTAGTGGTTAGATTTATGATTTATATAAATACGTTTTAGATTACTAGGAGGATTTTCATTGAAAAAGGTAAGAAAAGCCATTATTCCGGCTGCAGGATTAGGAACTCGTTTTTTACCGGCGACAAAGGCTATGCCGAAAGAAATGCTACCAATTGTTGATAAACCAACAATTCAGTATATTGTGGAAGAAGCAATTGAGTCTGGAATTGAAGATATTATTATTGTAACGGGAAAAGGAAAACGCGCAATTGAAGATCATTTTGATCATTCTTTTGAATTAGAACAGAACCTATTATCAAAAGGAAAGCATGAAATTCTTGAGAAGGTACAAGAGTCTTCGAAAATCAATATTCATTATATTCGTCAAAAGGAGCCTAAAGGTCTAGGACATGCTGTATGGTGTGCACGTAAATTCATTGGGAATGAACCATTTGCTGTATTACTTGGCGATGATATTGTTCAAGCTGAAACGCCATGCTTACGTCAATTAATGGATCAATATGAGGTAACAAAATCATCAGTAATCGGTGTTCAAACGGTTCCAGAAAATGAAACACACCGTTATGGCATTATTGATCCATTAGAGAAAAAGGATCGTAGTTATCAAGTGAGTAAATTTGTGGAAAAACCTGCTAAAGGAACAGCACCATCTAATTTAGCAATTATGGGACGGTACGTATTAACGCCAGAAATATTTATGTTCCTAGAAGATCAACAAACTGGAGCAGGTGGAGAAATTCAGTTAACAGATGCAATTCAGCGTTTAAATGAAATCCAACGTGTGTTTGCTTATGACTTTGAAGGGATACGCTATGATGTTGGAGAAAAGCTTGGATTTATTCAAACAACTGTTGAAATGGCACTGCAACATGAAAACCTAAGAAAAGAGCTATTAGACTATATGAAAAAGTTAGTAGAAAGCGAAATGGTTTATAATTAAGTTTTAACGACACAAAAAAGACTTCTATTTCATTAGAAATGAAGTCTTTTTTTAGAAAAGGATGCTAAATTTTTATGAATTAGAGTCAATATACTTGGTAAAAAGTTAAGGAAAATCTGTTTTGGGGATTAACCTTTTAATGATATTTCTTTTTTCGGTCATCATACTTGTAGAACATTATTTAATTCAGTTGTAAATGGTTACTTCTGATACGCCATACTTGCTGCTTAATGCTTTTACAGATTGTCCCGAATGATATAATTCAACCACCATTTTTTAAACTCTTCATTAAATTTCTTGTTTGTCACCCGGACACTGCCTCCTTGAAATCCATTGTAAGGACTTAACTAAGTTGTGTCCATATGACTATACTAACTCCGTTATTTTTGAATTTATATAAGGATAATTGAATTAAATATACTAAGGTAATCGATAGATTTGATGTATAAATTTATATTGACGGGTTCATTATCAAGAACTAAAATGAATATCGAGTATATTAAGATTAATGAAAAAAAGGTATATATTTTCTGAATAAAATATATACTCAGAAAATTCATCCTGTTTATGATTTAGTAAGTTATGTTCCGTATAATCAAAATTAACTTAGGTTATACGATTTAATTTACCTACGATTTGCTTTTTTATTAATCAAATAGACAGTAATGGAGGGGAAACATGGAAAAGGAAATAGACTTAAAAAAATTATTTAATGTTATAAAAAGAAAATTTTGGATTATTGCAGTAATTACGATATTAGCGGCATGTATTGGTGGTATATATAGCATTTTCATGAAAACGCCTTTATATGCGTCTTCTGCAAGAATCCTCATTCCAGCTAATGCCGATGCTATAGCTACACTTAAAGTGATGATAAAGGAACCTATTGTTTTAGAGAAAGTGGCCCAGCAATTAAATTCGCAAAAATCAGCAGATGCATTGAACGGACAGGTCAGTGTTGGAAAGATTGAAGAGTCACAGGTTTTTGTTATTACGGCTGTGGATACTAATCCAGCCCAGGCAGCCAAAATTGCCAATGCTACAGCAAATGTTTATAAAGAAGAAGCCAATGCTATCCTAAATTTTTCGAATGTCCGCATCTTAACAGAAGCAAAAGTACAAGAGCATCCTTTACCGATAAACTTGAATCATGCAAAAGCGATTGAGATGGCCTTGGCTGCCGGTCTTATACTGAGTATCGGAGTAGTCTTTGTATTGGATTCTCTTGATGAAACAATTAAATCGGAACGTAACATTGAAAAATTATTACCGGTTCCCGTTTTAGGAAGTGTTTCTCAAATGAAGAAAAATAATATAGTAGATAAAACAAGTAAGAGAGAAAGTGTAATAGTGGAGGGGAAAACATTTGATTCATAATAAAAAGCAAAGCCGTATCCTTGATAATAGTCATTTAATTGCTCATATCGCTCCGAAATCGAAGATGGCTGAGGAATATCGAACAATTCGTACTAACCTTCAATTTGCAATCGGCACGGACAAAACAAGAACTATAATTATTACTTCTCCTGGATATGGAGAAGGTAAAACCACCACTGTGGCAAATTTGGCGGTTTCTATGGCTCAGCGAGATGAAAAAGTCTTAGTTGTTGATGCGGATTTGCGAACTCCGGAACTACATGCGATTTTTGGGATGGAAAATAAATCTGGATTAACAAATATTTTGGAGGGAAAATCAGCATTAGAAAAAGTGGTAATGCAGACAGAAATCAAAAATGTACATATATTGACAAGTGGTCCCGAAGTTAATAATCCAGCTGAGATGCTTAGTTTACCATCTATGCAAAACTTAATTAGCAAAGCCGTAGAGCAGTATGACATTATTTTATTTGATTCTCCGCCCCTTCTTGAGGTTATAGATACAAATATACTAGCTAGTCAATGTGATGGGGTATTATTGGTGTTAAGTTGCTATCAAACTGCTAGTGAAGCAGTTGTTGAAGCGAATAGGGCCTTAGATTTAACAAAAGGAAAGCTTGTAGGGGCTATTCTAAATAAAAAAGTATAAGAGATTTATTAGAATTGATTATACATAAAATGATAATACAGCGCTTTCCTAATGGGTGACGTAAGGATGAGAAGCTTTTCATATGTTTTATAGTAGAGAATGAAAGACCACCTATAAAAAATTATAGGGTACGGTGATGTCTCCTTACCACTATCAATGGAGACACTCGATCATACTGTGGGTTGAAGAACCTTAGACGTTAGTCGTCAAGAGTGTGGTGTGAGGGAGGGTTAGATGCCCAAACTTATTTGAGGTTCTTGTCTAGAAAGTCTTTCTAAAGGATTTTGTAGATAGGAACTTTGTATTAGTTGGTTATTGATTATTTTCCTTGTCTATATGTTTAGCTAGACATATTCAATATATAAATCTTTTAATTCTAAGATAACAATTATGAGGATTTCCTTTTGTTATATATATAAAATTTAGAGAGGGGGGCCTATTATGACATATCGTCAGAGATTATCCTTATTAATTTTAATTGATTCCTTAATCGTATTAACTACGGTTTTCTTTAGTCGCTTCTTGGTAAGTGCTGATTTCAATGTCATAAAATTTCCCATCGTAGTGAGTGCAATGACGCTGCTACTTAGCCATCATATTTTTTCGTTTATTTATAAGCTTTATAAAAAAGCATGGGAGTATGCAAGTGTAGGGGAATTGCTAATTATTTTAAAAGCAATCACACTTTCTGTTATCACAACAGCAGTAGTACAACAAATATTGGTTCAAGATATTTATTTCCGTCTTCTTGTTGTAACTTGGATGATTCATATTTTACTGATTGGAGGATCACGTTTTCTATGGCGGATGTTCAGAGATGCTTATATTCAAAAAGGGGACGACAAAAAAAGAACACTAATTATTGGTGCGGGTTCTGCAGGTACAATGGTTGTAAGGCAACTTTTGAATAGTAATGATACTGAATTACTGCCTGTGGTATTTATAGATGATAATATAAAGAAACAAGGTTTGGATATTCTTGGAATACCGGTAGTTGGAGGAATTGATCGTATTGAATTTGCTGTTCAGCAATTAGATATCGATAGCATCATAATAGCAATTCCCTCACTTAGCAAGAAAGCATTAAATATGATTTTTCAAGAATGTTCCAAGACAAAAGTAAAAACACAAATTCTTCCAATGCTAGAGGATTTAGTGACTGGAAAAGTTTCAGTGAATGAATTTCGTGATGTCCAAGTAGACGATTTATTAGGACGTGATCCTGTTGAATTGGATATTGAAAGTATTTCAGAATTTATTACTAATAAAATTATTTTAGTAACTGGTGCTGGTGGTTCAATTGGATCTGAAATTTGTCGTCAAATTGCAAAATTCAACCCAAAACAATTGATTTTATTAGGTCATGGTGAAAATAGTATTTATTCTATCGAAATGGAATTGAAAGAGCTATACGGTGACACAGATATTGTCGTTACCACAGAAATTGCTGATGTACAGGATGATCTGAAAATGATGTCAGTAATGAGTCAATATCAGCCTCAAGTTGTTTATCATGCCGCTGCACATAAGCATGTACCATTGATGGAACGTAACCCCGAAGAAGCTATCAAAAACAATTTAATTGGGACAACAAACGTGGCAAAAGCGGCAAGCTGGAATGGGGTCGAGACGTTTGTAATGATTTCTACAGATAAAGCTGTGAATCCGACAAGTGTAATGGGAGCAACAAAAAGGCTTGCTGAAATGGTAATTCAAAACTTGGACAAAACAAGTAATACAAAGTTTGTGGCTGTAAGATTTGGTAATGTATTAGGAAGCCGCGGTAGTGTTATACCGTTGTTTAAAAAACAAATTAAGCAAGGTGGTCCAGTTACGGTTACACATCCAGATATGATTCGTTACTTTATGACAATTCCAGAGGCATCCAAGCTTGTAATACAGGCTGGTGCATTAGCTAAAGGAGGAGAAATATTTGTATTAGATATGGGAGATCCTGTGAAAATAGTAGATCTTGCGAAAAATTTAATTACATTATCAGGAAATTCGCTAGAAGAAATACAAATAGAGTTTACTGGAATAAGACCTGGAGAGAAGCTCTTTGAAGAACTATTGAAAAAAGAAGAAATACATGAACAACAAATTCATCCTAAAATTTATATAGGTAAAACATCGAACCTTTGTATAAACGAAATTGAATCAGTTCTCCAAACTTATAAGAATCTGGAGAAGACGGAATTAAGAAAACGTGTATTGACATTGGCAAATAGTCATATAACTCCACAAAATATGATGTAAATATGGATTTTGATCTGCATATATATGCTTAGACTTATGTTTTACTATGTAGAGAAATGAGAATGAAGTATGAACAGGTGGTTAGTTACAATATAACAATTGTAGGGTGATATATATATGGAAAATAAAGTATTATTTTGTGCGACGGTAGACTTTCACTTTAAAGCATTTCATTTGCCGTATATGAAATGGTTTAAAGAACAAGGCTGGGAAGTCCATGTTGCTGCTGCTGGCAACATAGAACTTCCATATGTGGATAAGAAGTATGACATTTCTATTCAAAGGTCACCTTTGCAATTTAAGAATATTAAGGCTTATAAAGAGCTGAAAGATATTATTGATGAAAATCAATATAAAATTATTCATTGCCATACCCCGATGGGGGGAGCCGTTGCACGTTTGGCAGCAAGAAAGTCTAGAAAGCATGGAACAAAAGTTTTATATACTGCGCATGGATTTCATTTTTGTAAAGGTGCCCCGCTTGCAAATTGGCTGTTATATTATCCAATTGAAAAAATGCTAGCAAATTATACAGATTGCCTCATTACAATTAACCAAGAAGATTATAACTTGGCTGTTCAGCGAAAGTTTAAAGTACCTAAAATTGAACAAATTCATGGGGTGGGAGTGGACACAGAATATTTTAAACCAGTTAGTGAGGCTCAAAAGAATTGTCTAAGGATTGAGATGGGTTATAAACCGGATGATTTTTTAATGTTTTATGCGGCTGAGTTTAATAAAAATAAAAATCAGCAGTTTTTGATTCGTTCATTGGCCTTAATAAAAGATCATGTTCCCAATGCGAGGCTTCTATTGGCTGGGAATGGTCTTTTGATAAATGATTGCAAAAATTTAGCTAAACAAATGGGTGTATTTGAAATGATAGATTTCCTTGGTTATAGGAATGATATTGCAAAAATTTTACCTATTTGTGATATTTCTGTTGCATCCAGTCTACGTGAGGGGTTACCAGTTAATATTATGGAAGCGATGGCTTGCGGATTGCCTGTTATAGCCAGTGAGAACAGGGGCCATAAAGAATTAATTCAAAATGGTGTAAATGGTTGGACAGTAGGTCGTGAAGACATACAGACAATGGCAGAAAAGATAAAATATCTTGCTGAAAATAGTAGCTTACAAGGCATATTCGGAGAGTCTGGTCGTGAGATTATTAAAAATAATTATGCCGTCAATAAAGTATTAGAAGAAAAGAGCTATATTTACACCATGTTTATGAGTAGAACGGAGGCGTTAGATTGAATTGTCCATTAAGAATCTTACATGTTGTAGTCAATATGAACCGTGGTGGTGCAGAAACCCTTATTATGAACTTGTACCGGAATATAGATCGAAATAAAGTGCAGTTTGATTTTCTTACTTGTAAGGAAGGTGTTTTCGATACAGAAATATCAGAATTAGGTGGGAAAGTGCACAGGATTCCATATATTACTGATGGTGGTCATAACGAATACATAAAGTCTTTAGATAATTTTTTTGAATCTCATCAAGAATATAAGATTGTACACTCACACATGGATAAGATGAGTGGATTTGTGTTACGTGCAGCTAAGAAAGCCGGTATACCAGTTCGTATCGCACATAGTCACAATACTAGCAGTGAAGGTGGAGTTGCTGCGAAAGTATATAAGTGGTATGCAGGGAAGTATATATTACGAAGTGCGACACATCTTCTAGCATGCTCGGATGCGGCATCTCGCTGGTTATTTGCAGGTAAAACAGATACTGCCACGATTTTAAAAAATGGAATTGAGCCTGAAAAGTTTTCATTTTCCCCCGAAATTAGAAAACAGATAAGAGAGGGACTAAATCTTACAGTTGATAACTTTGTAGTAGGGCATGTAGGAAGGTTTGCGCATCAAAAAAATCATGGATTCCTTATAGAAGTGTTTGCTCAGTTAGTTAAACTTAGAAGAGATTCTGTTCTTGTTTTGGTGGGGGATGGTCCGTTACGGTTAAAGATCGAACAAAAAGTGGAAGAATTAAATTTAGGGGCTAATGTAAAGTTTCTTGGCATAAGGAGCGATATCGACCATTTACTTCAAGCTTTTGATGTATTTGCATTCCCATCCATCCATGAAGGATTGCCTGTTACTCTTATAGAAGCGCAAGGAGCTGGGTTATCTTGTGTAATCTCGGATGCGATAACTAAAGAAGTAGACATGGGAGCAGGTCTAGTGAGTTTTGAAAGCATAAATACCTCCCCTGAAATATGGGCGCAGGATATATTGGATGTCAATAAACGTATGCAAGATGTAGAAGGATATATCAAGAAAGAAGGATATGATATAAGTGAATCGGCTACTTGGCTTGAGAATTTTTATCTTCAAGCGCTTTAATTAATAGTAACTTCTATATTTTAAATAATGTCTAAAGGATTAAAAAGGAGCACAATGATGTCAAGAGTTTCATGTTGTCTTAGGCTAGGAGAAGTTCCGCTGCACCTCTATAATATAACTGCAGGTTTTGTTCTACTTGCTCAACAAGGAGTAATAGACTTGAGGATAGAGAAACTTAGTAAGAATCATCAAGATCAATTACCTTATAATATGATGGAAGTTATAATCAACGGGAAAACTCGAGTGTTATATGATGTTAATGATGGTTATGATAATTTGCTTAAGAAAAATCAGGATTATGTTGAGTTTATGAATGTGTTGTTAGAAAAATACGACTTTTACTTTAAGCGAAGTTTTAATAGTTTTTATAATTCAAAGTTAAGGCATAAGGAAAAAATTTATCCTCTTGGATTAAATTATATGGTTACAATACCTGGAAATATTGCGCATTCACCGATGCCTCAAGATCCACTTAGGGAGAAAATTAAGAAAATAATACGGAAGGTTCCGTTGTCTCAATATTACAATGGTTTATATCGTATTAATTCTTTTGAAGATATACCTCATAAAGAAATAGATTCAAAAATTCTTTTTATGGCTAGGTTATGGGATGTAAATGGAGATTATGAAGGGCAAATTTCTTCGAATAAAAAGGAAGAACGTGCATATATTAATGATTTTCGAGCAACATGCATTAGACTTTGTCGAAAAGAGTTTGGAGATAAATTTTATGGAGGAGTAGCACCATCAGAATTTGCATATAAAAATTATGCAGATATTGTTATAGAAGACGGAAAAGCTACTGAACGGAATAATTACCTAAGAAAGGTAAAAGAATCTGCAATTTGTATTGCAACTATGGGATTACATCAATCTATTGGTTGGAAATTTGCAGAGTATGTTGCAGCAAGCAAGGCTATAGTAACAGAAGAATTACATTATGAAGTCCCAGGTGATTTTCGTGATGGTCAAAATTATCTTGTTTTTAAAACACCAGAAGAATGTATAAATCAAATATATACTTTATCAAATGATGAAAATTATAGATATCAAATGATGATTAACAATTATAGATATTACCATGAATATGTAAGACCTGATAGATTAGTATTAAATAGTATATTAACAATATTAGGGAATGAATTTTAATAGATTAGATGATTGATGGAGAGATGTAAATTGAAACCTACTCTTACAATTTTTACACCTACATTTAACCGTGCTTACACGCTGCATTTATGTTATGAAAGTTTAAAGCGACAGACAAGTAAGGATTTTGTTTGGTTAATTATTGATGATGGATCTACAGATGACACAAGAGAGTTAATAGAAAATTGGATTTCCCAAGGCAGTATCTCAATTCAGTATCATTATCAAGAGAATCAGGGAATGCACGGGGCACATAATACTGCTTACGAATTAATTGATACGGAACTTAATGTTTGTATTGATTCTGATGATTATATGGCGGATGATGCCGTTGAAAATATCACTCGTTTTTGGAAGGAGTATGGAAGTAATGATTACGCTGGCATAATAGGATTAGACGCTAATCTAAATGGAAAAGTTATTGGAACGATGATGCCGGAACATGTGAAGGAATCTAAACTGACAGATTTGCATGCGAAATATAAAGTCACAGGTGATAAAAAGTTAGTTTATCGATCAGAGTTAACACGAAAAACCCCACCATATCCAATATTTCCGGGCGAAAAGTACTGTCCTTTAAGTTATAAATATATTCTTATTGATCAAGAGCAGCCTTTACTCATCATGAATAAAGTTCTTTGTCATGTTGAGTATTTAGCAGATGGATCTAGCATGAACATTATTAAGCAATATAGAAAAAACCCCCAAGGGTTCTCATTCTTTAGAAAAGTTGCTATGAAATATGCTCCTACATTAAAAGAAAAATTTCGAGAATCTATACATTATGTATCTAGCAACTTGATGATCAAAAACTATAAATTTCTTATTGAGTCCCCATGTAAGCTTATTACTTTGGTGGCTACACCTTTTGGGATTATGCTTCATTTTTATATTCAAAAGACGAGTAAAGCTACTGTTTTGAAAAATAAATAGTAGGTCTTTAATTAACTATGTATTTTATTGTCACATGTATTTAGATTGTAAGAGAAATATAGGACTGATAGGCTATATTATTGAATTATTTGGTTAAAGAATAGCAAAGAGTTTTATATTTACAATCTATAATATGAAAGGAATTTAAAAATGTTTATATTTTGGGTTACGCTGGTCTTAGTTTATATTCTTTCTTTTTTAGCAAGATATTTTTCTACTCCTGTAATAATGGGACCACACATTGTTCAATCAAAGCCAAATAAGCTGTTAGTATTTTTAACAATAGTTATTCTTGTAATGGTGTCTGGTCTCCGTAATAATATCGGGGATACTTTTTTTTATATGTATTCTTATAAAAAAGATACGTTTGATTGGGAACATATAAAAGAAGGAAAAGATATGGGTTTTAATGTGCTTCAGATGATTTTAAAACAGTTCTCTAATGACCCTCAAATATTGATTTTTGTAACGGCACTAATAACAAATGTACTTATTGTGTTGGTTTTATATAAATATACAAGAATGTTCGAATTAAGTTTATATGTATATATAACAGGTGGAATGTATTTAATATCAATGAATGGGATAAGGCAATTTCTTGCAGCAGCAATTATTTTTGCTGCAACAAAATATATATTTGAAGGTAACTGGAAAAAGTATATTCTAATTATTCTATTTGCATCAACAATACATCAAACTGCACTTATCCTTATTCCAATATATTTTATGATTAGGAGAAAAGCATGGTCATGGGAAACGTATGTAACCCTTTTTTGCTCTGTATTCATAGTTATAGGGTTTAATCAATTTTTAGATACGTTATTCTCAGTCATAGGAGATAGTCAGTATGGAGATTACAAGAACTTTTCTGAGGGCGGAGCAAATATACTTAGAGTTGGAGTTAATATTCCTCCAATTATTATTGCTTACATTGGAAGAGAGAAACTTAGGGAAATATTTCCTAAAAGTGACTATGTAGTAAATATGTCTATATTAGGACTTGTATTCATGATAATTTCAACACAAAATTGGATTTTTGCAAGATTTTCTATATATTTTGGATTATACCAATTAATTTTAATTTCATGGATTATAAAATTATTTACTGATAAAGACCAAAAACTAGTTTATTATGCAATATTAGTATTTTATTTTATTTTCTATGCATACGAGAATGTAATAACATTAAACATTATTTATAAAAGTAATTTTTTAAATTTCTAAGTTTTTTAAGGTGAAATATGTTAATGACTAGTTGATCAATGAAATATGGAAATTTAGGTGTATAGGTATATTATTCTATATAGTTTAGAAAGGGGATACTGAGTTGGCATTTACAGAAAAGATTCCACGCACCATTCACTATTGTTGGTTTGGTAAAGGAGAAAAACCTATAATAGTAAAAAAATGTATAGATAGCTGGAAAGAGAATTTAGCTGGTTATGAAATAATTGAGTGGAATGAAGATAATTTTGATATAAATTGTAATTTATATGTCAAGGAAGCCTATGAATACAAAAAATTTGCATTTGTAAGTGATTATGTAAGAGTATACGCTCTTTATAAATTTGGAGGAATTTACTTAGATACGGATGTGGAGGTATTCAAATCTTTTGATGATATGCTACATCATGATTCATTTTGGGGATTTGAACAAGAGAACTATATAGCTACAAGTACAATAGGAGCGACTAAAGGAAATGTGTTAATAAGAATGTTTCTAGATTCATACGAAGAAAAAAGTTTTATTAAAGAGGACGGAAAGTATGACAGTTTAACCAATGTGGCCATTATAAGCGAGATACTAAAAAATAAAGGATTACAGTTGAATGGAAAATATCAAGAAATAAGTGGGATAGGAGCCTTCTATCCTCAAACATATTTTTCTCCATATGATTATATTAACTGTAGAAAATTTATTACTCCAAATACATATGCAATGCATCATTTTTATAAAAGTTGGTTACCACCTAAAGCAAGATTGAAGAGTGGTTTAAAACTGTTAGCATCTAAGGTTATAGGTGGAGAAAATATAGCGCGGATAAGAAAATTTGTTACAAAAAATTAGGAGGCATATATGAAGGATATACTGGTGGCCTCATTTGATATGGAAGTTGGAGGAGTAGAAAGAAGCCTTATAAGTATGCTTGAGGGTTTTGATTACAAAAAATACGCTGTTGATTTAATGCTGTATAGGCATCAAGGGGATTTTATGGAATTAGTTTGTAACAAGGTAAATTTATTAGAAGAAATTCCACAATACACCACCTTTAGGAAGTCAATTGGAGAAACATTAAAGGATAAAGAGTATGGCATTGGATTTTCTAGAATTTTATCTAAGATAAATACTCGTTTTGCAGGAAAAGCTAAAGGAATAGTAGAGACAGGATATTATCAAATGCAATTAATGTGGAAATATGCTATTCCATTTTTACCTAAACTAGATAAAGAGTATGATGTTGCAATTAGTTATTTGTGGCCACATTATTTTGTAGCAGATAAGGTCAAGGCTAAGAAAAAAATAGCATGGATTCATACAGATTATTCTACAATTGAGACAGATATAGAGATGGATTTAAAAGTATGGAATAAATTTGATTGTATTGTAGCTGTATCAGAGGCATGCAAAAATTCATTTTTAAAAAAATATAGTGCATTAAAAAATAAGGTTATAGTAATGGAAAATATAACCTCCCCACAGTTTATTAGAGATATGGCGAATGAAGAAATAGATACCCCTATGCTTCTTGATAACCGTTTTAAAGTTATAACTGTGGCTAGACTATCTCATGCAAAAGGAATCGATAATGCTGTTAGGGCTTTAAGGATATTGAAAGATAAAGGCTATGAGAATATAGCCTGGTATGTAGTTGGATATGGTGGAGACGAAACAATGATTAAAAATCTAATAAGGGATTTGAAATTAGAAAATAGCTTTGTGTTGCTAGGAAAGCAAATCAATCCATATCCATATATAAAAGAAGCTGATTTATATGTCCAACCATCTAGATATGAGGGAAAAGCTGTTACAGTAGGAGAGGCTCAGATACTTGCAAAACCAGTCCTAATTACAAATTATACAACCGCAAACAGTCAAGTGAAAAATGGGGTTGACGGATATATTACGGAATTATCCGTTGAAGGAATAGCAGATGGAATAGAAAAATTGTATAAGGATGCTACCGTAAGAAAGCAGTTAGCTAACAATTGTAGTAATACTGATTATAGTAATAAATATGAATTAAATAAGTTGTATGAAATTATAGAGGCTTAAAAGTTTATTAAGTGTATTGGTACAACTACAAAAATTTTTAAAAATGAAAGTATAAGGGATTCAAAGCAAAGGGGTGAATTGCCCATGAATAGAAATGTCAGTGTAATTATACCGGTTTATAATGCTGGCAAATATATTACTCGGTGTATAGAATCACTGTTAAATCAGGTGCTTCATAACTGCGAATTTATCTTTATTAATGATGGTTCAACGGACAATAGCGTAGAGATTATTGAAAAGTATAGGGCACTAGATGACAGGATTATACTTATAAATCAAAAAAATCAAGGTGTGAGTATTGCAAGGAATCAAGGACTTCTTATAGCTAATGGTGAATATATTGGATTTGTTGATGCTGATGATTATGTAGAAGCGGATATGTATGAAACTCTGTATAATTCAGCAAAACAAAGCAATTGTGATGTAATTATATCAAATTTAAGAAGTGAGATTGAAGGGCATAAGGTAACAATTGAATATCCATTTCCAACTAATATCGTTCTAAAAAAAGAATATATAAATAAAGAGATATTAACCTATTTTCTTAAAAGCGATAATTTAAATACTGCTGTAAACAAAATTTATAAAAATAGCATAATAACGAAAAATAATGTGAAGTTTCCAGAGAAGGTCGCATTAGGAGAAGATGGAATGTTTAATATTCAATTTTTTAGTAATGCAACTAATATGAAATATATAGATTATACGGGATATTATTATAGGGATGTAGCGGGTAGCGCAACTCGGGATATCTCAAAAAAAGATTATTTCAAGCGAGCTGTGGAAGTATATAATATGGAACTACCGAAAATTTACATCGAAAAGGTCGATAAGGCAAAGATACGTGAATTGAAATCAAGAAAGTTTATAAATAGTGTAATTTCCTACGTATATATTTATTTTGAACCGTCTAAGGAAATACGGTTTAGTGAGAGATATGAATACATAAAAAATATGATATGCAATAAATATGTTAGAGAGGCATTGCCGCTATATTGTGAAGTAACTTATAGCAAGCTTGGTAGATATGAGAAATTTTTAATAAATATGATTAAAAGAAAATCTACTGTGGGGTTATACTTTGCAGTCTCTTACAGCAGGCTTAGAAATAAATAAAACTGGAGGAATTTAGTGTGAAGTTTATGATGTTTGCCCATGGGGGCAGTTTAAATAGAGGGTGCGAAGCGATAGTTCGAGCTTCTACAAATATTATAAAAGAAAAAATAGATGGAGCAAAAGTATGTTTGGCATCAGATAGACCTGAAACAGATAAGGTAATCAATAAGTTAGATTATATATATGATGGTTCTAGCCGCAGTCTGAAAAAATATTCATATGATTGGTTATTGTCCTCAGTTAAAGTAAAACTCTTTAACGATGAGTCTTATGCATTAGGGAAAATTCATCATAACATAATAAAGCATATAAAAAGTTCCGATGTATGTTTATCTATCGGGGGGGATAATTATTGCTATGGAGAGCAACCTGGGTGGTATGAGATTGATAGAAGAGTAAAAATGCAGGGGAAAAAGCTAGTACTATGGGGATGTTCTATAGGAGAAGAGGATATGTCTGAAAGAAAGTTGGAAGATCTAAAGCTCTTTGATTTAATATTAGCACGCGAAAGTCTTACCTATAATATGTTAAAAAAACAAGGATTAAATAACGTTCAATTGTGTGCTGATGCTGCATTTACAATGGAAAAAGAAGAATTGGAGTTGCCTAATGGATGGCAGGAAGGAAATACAATGGGTCTTAATTTTAGCCCGCTTGTATGGAATAGAAATGAGAATTCTCAAGTTGCGGTAAGAGAGTTAATTAATCATATATTAAATACGACAGATATGACGATTGCTCTTACACCTCACGTTATTGAAGATGGGAACAATGATTACGAAGTTCTCTACAAATATTACAAAGAATTTAAGGACACAGGCAGAGTGATTCTGTTACCAGATAACTTAAATGCAATACAGTATAAGGGGTATATAGCTAGAATGCGTTTCTTTATAGGAGCTCGAACGCATGCAACTATAGCTGCTTACTCTAGTTTTATTCCGACTATGGTATTGGGATATAGTGTAAAGTCCAAAGGGATATCTAAAGATATATTTGGGGAAGAAAAATTAGTTTTAGATATAGAGGAGATATCTGATAGTAATAAATTAAAAGCAAGATTTGATGAGATGGTACGAGAGGAAGAGGAGATAAGGCAAAAGCTACGACAATCTATACCTAATATAAAGAAAATGTCTTACAAAGCAGTAGAATATTTGAAAGAATTGTCTAAGTAATTTGGGGTACATTATGAAAAAAAAACTACTATTTGTTATGCCTAGTTTATCTGCTGGTGGTGGAGAAAAAAGCTTGATAAATTTACTATCTCAGATAGATTACAGATTATATGATGTAGATTTATTTTTGTTTAATAAAACAGGAATATTCATAAATTCGATACCAAGAGAGGTAAATATATTAGATCTGCCAAGTGATTATAAAATATTTGCATCTAGCCTTAAAAATTCAATAATGGGCTTTTTAAAGAATGGACAAATTGATTTAGCATATTCAAGATTGATGTTCACTATTAAAAATAGATTGATAAAGGAAGCTGCAATTTCAGAACAGTATACATGGGAATATCAAAGTAAGTCATTTGAAGTGTTAGAAAAAGAGTATGATGCAGCGATAGGCTATCTTGAAAAGTCTTCAATATACTTCGTAGTTGATAAGGTCAATGCCAAAAAAAAGGCTGGATGGATACATACAAACTACTCGAATTCAGGTATGGATTGCCAGTTCGATAACTCATATTTTGAACAACTAGATAATCTAATAACGGTTTCAGAAGAGTGTGCAAAATCGTTACAAGAAAATTTTCCACAACTAAAAAATAAAGTTACGATTATATATAATATAGTAGCTCCTGGCGTTATATATGATTTATCTAAAGAAGATATAGAAGATGACAGTTTGTTTGATAGACATTATACCAATATTATTACTGTCGCCAGATTAAGTCATGAAAAGGGTTTAGATTTAGCAGTGAAATCTTGCAAGTTACTTCTTGAAAAAGGATACAAGATAAATTGGTACGTATTAGGGGATGGAAATGAAAAAGATGCATTAGAACGTTTAATAGAAGATCATCATCTATCAAACCATTTTACAATTTTGGGGGTTCGAGAAAATCCCTATCCTTATATACGAAAAGCAGATATATATGTGCAACCATCTAGGTATGAAGGTAAGTCTATAGCAATTGATGAAGCAAAAATATTGCATAAACCGATAGTGGTGACTAACTTTGAAACTGCAAAAGATCAAATAAATCATGGAATAAACGGAATTATTGCTGAGATGTCTGAAGAAGGAATAGCAACTGAAATTGAAAGGCTTATCAAAGATATAGAATTAAGGGAAAGAATCGTAAATAATTTATCTACAGAAAAGTTAGGAACCGAAAAAGAAATAAATAAGCTCTACGGAATTCTTTAAAAGGTGATTATTATGAAAAAAGACGTATTATTTGTTATCAATAATTTGAACTGCGGTGGGGCTGAGAAGTCATTAATCTCTCTGTTGAATACGATGGATTACTCTCGCTATAATGTGGATTTATTTTTATTTAAGCATGAAGGTTTATTCCTTAATAAAATTCCTAAACAAGTGAATGTATTAGAAGAACCTCCTGAGTATCAGTTGTTTGATATGCCGATAAAAGCAGCTATCATGAAATGCTTGCGACAAGGAAGACTAGATATAGCCTTATCAAGGGTTTGTGCAGGTTACATATTTAAAAGTGAAAAAAACAAAGCTCGTTGTGAACAGAGAGTATGGCGATATCTATCAAAATCTTTACAGAATATAAGTAAAAAGTATGATGTAGCGATTGGGTACTTAGAAAAGAACCCAGTTTACTTTTGTATAGACAAAGTAAATGCGAATAAGAAAATTGGTTTTATACACACTGATTATGACAAATTAGGAATGGATCCTAACATTGATAGGGGTTATTTTCGTTCATTGGATCATATAGTGACGGTGTCTGAGGAATGTGCCAATGTTTTAAAACAAAGATTTTCTATATATAACGACAAAATAGGTGTTATTCATAACATCGTATCTCCAAGTACGATAAATAAAATGTCACAGGAAAAGGTAGATCTAGAGCGTAAAGGGGTAAAGCTTGTTTCTGTAGGAAGGTTAAGTCATGAAAAGGGATTTGATTTGGCTATAGAAGCCTGTAAGAATCTGGTTGGAGATGGATATGAAATAAAGTGGTATATCATTGGAGAAGGGGAAGGGCGAGGTAAGTTAGAAAAAATGATAGAAGAAAATCACCTTCAAGATCATTTTTTACTGTTAGGACTGAAAGAAAATCCCTATCCGTATATAAGAGAAGCAGATATATATGTACAACCATCCAGGTTCGAAGGAAAGTCTATCGCAATAGACGAAGCAAAAATACTGCATAAACCAATAGTGGTAACAAATTTCAGTACAGCTAAAGACCAAATTAAAAATGAAGAAAATGGGCTGATTATAGACATGGATGCTCACCCACTTTCGGAGGGAATTAAGAAATTAATACATAATGAAGAATTAAGAAATAAGTTAATAAAGAACTTATCAGATGAAGAGCTAGGAACCGAGTCGGAGATAAAAAAATTATATACATTATTTGAGTAGTATAGAAAGGACATAATTATATGGTTATACAGGCAGCGTGCTTTGTGTTACTTGCTGTAATCGCAATTATTGTAGTGATTGATTTCATTCCTATAGGAAAGAATTGGTTGGGAAGAATAAAAATAGGAAGATATACGGATAAAAGCTTATGGAATCAGTCAATCACTCATATAGGTGTTAAGTGGCTAAATAAAACACCAAAGATTAAGGTAACTGATAACACAAGATTAATAGCAATTGATATGTTGAAAGGAAATTATACGAAAAGTGCTATACAGCATTGGCAAGAAGCATCTTTACTATTAGGGTTGTCTGAATACCTGAAATATAACGATGACAAAGCAGTGAAACATGAAATTACGAAGTTTTTGAACTCTAAATTTGATCATAATGGTCAGTGGGCGCACAAACCTCAGTATGTAGATGGGGCAATACTTGCTTATGCGATCATGAAGCTGGATTTTGAGGATATAGATAAATATAAAAAAGCCTTGGATGCTACTTGGGAAATGATACAAGAGCATTTAGGTGAAGATGGTACAATAGAATATAGGAAGTTTATGAAAGGGTATCGCTATGTAGATACCATAGGTTTCATATGTCCATTTTTAGTGACTTACGGCATTAGGTATAACAAAAGTGAGTGTATAGATTTGGCTGTAAAGCAGATTAAAGAATATGAAACATATGGAATGTTAAACTTAAGTCATATACCATGTCATGCTTATAGATTAGAAGATAAAGTTCCTCTAGGTTTATATGGCTGGGGAAGAGGTCTTGGATGGTTTGCTATAGGTCTTATAGATACATGGAATGAATTACCAGAAAACAACAGCTATAAACCTGTATTAGAAGAAAGTGTACGTAAATTTGCAAAAGCTACGATGAAATTTCAACAACAAGGCAATTGGAATTGGACTGTAACCAGGAACGAATGCGGACCAGATTCTTCCGCTACATCCACACTGGGGTGGTTTATGTTAAATGCAGCAAAGATAGAAGATATTTCAAAGGAATGTTTGGAAAGTGCAGATAAAGCTATCGGTTATTTGATGGGAGTGACAAGAAGAAACGGAGCGGTCGACTTCTCTCAAGGTGATACGAAGGATATAGGTGTATATTCTACGTTATTCGATATCTTGCCATTCACACAAGGGTTTTGTATTAGATTAATTAATTTACGTAATAATTATAAAATTTAGTCATCCTTATAAAGATGACTAAATTTCAATAGTCAGATTAATAAATTTTATTTTAGAACAGAGGGAAGAATTATGACGGGACGTTATAAAGAATTGGATTCCCTTCGGGGTATTGCTGCAATCATTGTTCTATTAGGGCACTTCTTAGCATTATTTCCGATATTAGGTAAAAAGGTAATGTATTCAACATTTGGGACCTATTTTTCTATATTATGGCAAGGTCATTCGGCTGTTATTATATTTTTTGTGTTAAGTGGATTTGTTCTATCCTTGCCTTTTTATAAAGGGACGGAATTTAATTATTTAAAGTATCTTATTAAAAGAGTTTGTAGGATTTACATTCCTTATATTATGATTCTTTTTATTGCAATAGGAATTAAATTGGGGATTCATTCTAAAATTGGTACCATTCCTGGTTTGGTACAATGGGGTTCATGGAACATAGAAGTTTCTTTTAATAGAGTAATAGATCATATTTTATTCTTGAGAGAATTTAATTCTGATGCGTTTATTATGGTGATTTGGTCATTAGTTCACGAGATGCGAATTTCCATAGTGTTTCCTTTAATTATTTTTCTTTTACTTAGAGTAAACTGGAAAGTAAGTATTGGGATAGCGATGTTTTTATCAGTTATTGGTTATTTATTAATGAAGAACATTCCAAGCGAATTTAATATGCCAGTATCCACCAATTACTTTATCACATTACATTATAGCTCAATGTTTATTATTGGTGCACTACTAGCCAAAAACAGAGAATATTTAGTGAGTAAAATTATTAATTCAAAAGTAAAATATATATTATTGCCTTTAGGTCTTTTATTTTTTAGCTATCCCCGTATCCCATTTATGTTACTTTCCAAACTAATTGGTGAAATCGATTATGATTTGTATCTTATTATCATCGATTGGTATATATGCTTTGGTGCAGTTTTAATTATTCTATCCGCTCTAAGTTCAAAACTATTTTCTAAATTATTACTGATTAAACCAGTACAATTTATAGGGGAAATATCATATAGTCTTTATTTAGTACATCCAATTGTTCTATTAACAACAGTTCATATTTTCTATGGAAAGATATCAGTGCCTTTAATTTTATTAATTTCTTTCTTATTTACTATGGTTGTGTCGGTCTTATGTTATAAATTTATTGAAATTCCATCAATAAAAATAGGCCGGAAACTTGCCACTAAAAATTCTAGAGGCGATGTTTCGTTGAGAAAAAAGGCTAGTTGAAAAATTGGAAAATAATAAGAATAAATAGTATGTAAGATGTGAATAGAGGGATAAGAGTAATTTTCTTAAGAAAAAGAGGAAAGATAATCTAATGCTCTATCGAGAAAAGTATTAGAAAGGAGCTTGGTATGGTGCAAATAAAAATAAAAAGTATGTTAGTTTTTATTTGGAATAAATTGATCGATATCAAAATTCAGAGTTTGAATCGATTAACTATCATAAAAGATCGATTCACGAAGTGCTTTTTCAAGCCCCCTAGAATTCAATCTATAGATGAAACTTTAAAAAAAATTATTCATGATAAAGCTTCCGTAGCCAGGTATGGTGATGGTGAATTTAAATTAATTCATAATCTAGATATAACATTTCAACGGGCTGATCATTTGTTATCAAAAAGATTAAAAGAAATATTGCTAAGTGAAGATGAGAAGTTCTTAGTTTGTTTGCCGGATGTTTTTCAAGATTTATCAAAATATGCAGATGAACCAAAGGATTATTGGAGTCTTCATACTGCAAAATATAGATTAAAGTGGTATAAAGACTTGAAGAAGGGAAAAATATATTATAATTCCTTTATATCGAGATTCTATTATCCCTTTCGAGATAAGTCAAAATGTAAAGAATGGTTTATATTATTAAAATTAATATGGAAAGATAGGGATATAGTTTTAATAGAGGGTAGTAAGAGTAGATTAGGTATTGGAAATGATCTGTTTGACAATGCTAAATCAATTGAAAGGATTTTAGTACCAGAGGAGCACGCATTCTTACATTACAATAAAATCTTAACAGCAGCAAAAAAAAATAATAAATCTAAATTGATTCTATTAGCGATAGGGCCTACTGCTACTATATTAGCATATGATTTGTATAAAGAGGGATATCAAGCAATTGATATAGGGCATGTGGATATTGAATACGAATGGTTTTTAAGACAAGCAAAAACTAAAATCAAAATTGAAAATAAGTACGTATGTGAAGCAGGTGCTGGACAAAATGTGGGCGATATTCAAGATGAGAAATATTTAAGCGAAATTAAAGCTGTAATAAGATAGGCATGAGGGTTTAACTTATGTAAGTAATGTAGAGGTGAAAGGATTGCATGAATTAATAAGTGTTATTGTTCCCATATATAATGTGGAAAAATGGTTAGCTAGATGTATTGAAAGTGTTTTAAAACAGCCTTTCGTCAATATTGAATTAGTTCTAGTCAATGATGGTTCAACAGATAAATGTGGTGAAATATGTGAAGAATATGTAGAAAAGGATAATAGAATTAAAGTAATCTATAAAGAAAATGGAGGAGTGAGTAGCGCAAGGAATGCAGGGATCGAGGCTGCTACAGGGAAGTATATAGTGTTTATAGATCCCGATGATGTGGTAAGCGAAAACTATTTTACTAGGTTATATGGTATTGCGGAAGATGAAAAGTGTGATGCTGTAATATGCGGATACAAAACTGTTCCAAATAATAATAGTATTATTCCTAACTTCAAATTAGATACTGTTATGAACGGGAGAGATTTTATACTGAGCTCTCCAAATGTTCATTCCAAGAATGATCTATGCTTCGCATGGAGGTATATATACAATTTAAGCATTATAAAAGAAAAAAACATCAGATTTAATGAACAAGTGTTTATTGGAGAAGATGTTATTTTTAATTTAGAGTTTTTATTGCACTCACAAAGGGTATGTGCAGTCTCAGAAGTTCTTTATTTTTATACTATTAATAATCCAAATAGCTTAATGAGGGTTCCGTATAAACCAAATTTAGAGAACAGTTTAGTTTTACAATATCAAATGAGAAGACAACTTTCACAAGAATTTGGTTTACTACACGATAAGCAATTTAAAAAAGATATGGCTAATTATTATATAAATCACATATATAGACTCTTGATTAATAATTTAAAAAGCGACCCTAATGTGGATGTTAATAATGCTTTTCGTAGAATAGTGAATTATGAAATGTTCTCAGATAGTGTAAAAGGAATTGGTTTTTCATATCGATGCAATAACTTTAAGGAGTATATATATTATTTAGCAATAAAGTTTAAAGTGTATCCTTTAATAGTTGCAGCATATAAAAGAGAAATCAGGTAATGCTCTTGGGTTGAAAGTGTTTTCATACTTTCTGAAGTGGGAGGAAAAATGAGAGTTAAAAATTCAATAATTAATATATCAGCCGGTATAGGCAGTCAAGTTATTATTACGTTACTAAGTTTTGCTTCCAGAACCATATTTATTACTTATTTAGGTGTTGAGTATCTGGGGGTAAATGGATTATTTACTAATATATTAGGAATGTTATCTTTAGCTGAAGCAGGAATAGGATCTGCTATCATATATAATCTATATAAACCAGTGGCAGAAAATAATCAGGATAGAATCAATATGCTTATGAATTTTTATAGAAAGGCATATATGGCAATAGCTTTAATAGTATTGTTACTAGGATTACTTTTGTTACCTTTTCTTGGATATATCGCTAAAGATGCAAAGGTAGACAATATTCATTTTATTTATATTATATTTTTAATTAATACAGCTTCATCTTATCTATTTTCTTATAAAACCTCATTTTTAAATGTTTGTCAAAAGGGATATATTGTTACAGGGATTTAT
This sequence comes from Bacillus sp. LBA3-1-1.1, assembly GCF_040676495.1. Classification (NCBI taxonomy): domain Bacteria; kingdom Bacillati; phylum Bacillota; class Bacilli; order Caryophanales; family Bacillaceae; genus Bacillus; species Bacillus sp. LBA3-1-1.1. The sequence goes on along the minus strand of NZ_JBEGIB010000024.1, from coordinate 41,229 downwards.
TCTATCTCATCTATTATATCTACTTGTATTAAAATAGGAATTTTATACTTTACGCATAGTTATATTTTATATCTAATAATCGATATTATTATAACAATCAGTACCTCTGCGTTCTTGGCTATATTGGTAGATAAGATGTACCCATTTTTAAAAAATAAAGCAGCAAGCAAATTAGATAGTGAAACCAAAAGTAATATTGTTAAAAATGTAAAGGCTTTAGTGCTACATAATATAGGCGGATATATTGTCTTTGGTACTGATAACATGTTAATTGCGTCTTTTGTCAGTGTTACAGCTGTTGGATTGTATTCAAATTATTATATGTTAATTAACATTTGTAGAACTTTTATAAATCAAATCTTTGATAATATAAATCATAGTGTAGGGAATTTGGTTGCAAAAGAAAGCGATGAAAAAATTTATAGCATATTTAAGATTACTATGCTTTGTAATTTTTGGATATACTCATTTTTTTCCATATTTTTATATATTATAATGCAACCCTTTATTACTTTATGGATTGGTTCGAAATTTATTATGGATATAAGTGTATTAATTATATTAATGATAAATTTTTATGTATCAGGAATGAGACGTTCTATATCTATGGTCAAAACAACATCAGGGATTTTTCATGAAGATAGGTATGCGCCCTTTTTAGAGGCTGCCGTGAATCTGGTGGCTTCTATTGTCTTGGTGCAATATATGGGCATAACAGGTGTTTTTATTGGAACACTTATAAGTACACTAGTGGTTCCATTTTGGATTGCTCCTTATTTAGTATATAAGAAAGTATTCCGTAAACCGGTTAGAGATTATTTTTTAAAATATACTTACTATGTGATGATAGGGTTAGGAGCTTGTGTTATCACAAGTTTAATATGTGGTCTTATTCCGTATAATGGATTACTAGAATTAATATTAAGAGGGATGATTTGTTTAATAATTCCAAATGCTATTTATGTATTTGTTTTTTATAAGACAGATGAATTTAAGTATTTATTTGGAGTTGTTAAAAGTATAATTGGAAACCTGAGGGTGAAAATTCAGTCACACAAAAAGGGCACTTTTTAATTTGAAATCTACATTTCTATAATCCCGTTACTGACCCAATCCATCGAGCACCAGCGCCTAATGAATTGACACAAAATTATAATGCTTAAAGTAAGAGCAAGTAAATAAAAAGAAAGTATTAAGAATCTTTTAGAAATGAAACACCACTATGCTCTGTTGAATATGGTGGTGTTCTTATTACTGAGTATTTTAATTAAGTATTTTGCATGACATGTCCTTAAATAAAAAAGTAAATCAATTCGTTATTTTTCAACTATGAATGGGGCTGCTTTTTATGAAGATAGAAGTTTTAGGCAGTTATGGAGTAGAGGTTAATACATAAACCAAATTAGGAGTATGATTATATATGAAAAGACTTTTCGATTTGTTCGTTTCTTTGTCATTATTGGTGTTTCTTTTACCTCTTATTATAATAGTGGTTGTTTTAGTTAGAATTAAGTTGGGTTCCCCTATCATATTTAAGCAGCAACGCCCGGGATTGCATGGTGTCCCTTTTTTTCTTTATAAGTTTAGAACTATGACTGACGAGAAGGATAGTGAGGGGAATGCGTTGCCCGATGATGTAAGGTTTACCCGTTTCGGAGGGTTTCTGAGAAAATATAGTTTAGATGAATTGCCACAGTTGTTTAATGTTATAAAAGGGGACTTAAGTTTGGTAGGTCCAAGACCATTATTGATGGAGTATTTGGAACTATACACAGAAGAGCAGGCCAAGCGGCATAATGTCAGACCAGGGATTACGGGATGGGCCCAAGTAAATGGCAGAAACGCGATTTCTTGGGAGGAAAAATTTGATTTTGATGTATGGTATGCAAAAAAACGGACTTTTTGGCTTGATATGAAAATTTTATTGTTAACGGTAAAGAAAGTATTTAAGTCAGAAGGAATCAATCAGGTTGGGCATGTAACTGTGGAAAAATTTAATGGTACAAAGAATTCTTGAGGAGGTGAGATGGATGCGAATAATTATGATTGGGGTAGGTGGTCATAGTAAAGTAATCCGAGATATTATCCTATCGTATGGAAATTATGAAATCATTGCGCAATTAGATGATGTGTATAAAGAGTTAAAAATTGAGGATGGTGTCTATTTTGGACCTATTTCTGCAGCTGTAAAGTTAATGGATGAGCATGTAGATACAAAGTTCGTGATAGCTATAGGGAATAACAGAACAAGAAAGATAATTATGGAGCAGTTAGAGATTCCCAGTCATCGCTATGCGACGCTTATACATAAACAATCTATTGTTAGTTTAAGTGCAAAGATTGGAACTGGTACGGTTATTATGCCAGGTGCAATTGTTAATGCAGATGTTGAAATTGGGAATCACGTTATTGTCAATTCAGGCGCTATTATTGAACATGATAATAAGATAAATGATTTTGCACATATTTCCCCAAATGCAGTGCTTACAGGATCCGTTACTGTAGGAATAGGAGTACATATAGGAGCAGGAGTTAATGTGATTCCAAATATTACAATTGGCAATTGGTCCGTTATCGGTGCCGGAGCAACAGTGATCCGTGACATTGTAGCGAATTGTAAGGCAGTTGGTATTCCAGCTAGAGTAATAAACAAAGAATTATAGGAGAGTGTTTAAAGTGGTATACTCACAGGAAAAAACAAGAATCTATCTCTCCGCTCCACATATGAGCGGTAATGAACAAAAATATATAGGGGAAGCATTTGATATGAATTGGATTGCTCCACTTGGTCCAAATGTAGATGCGTTTGAAAGTGAACTTTCATCCCATGTTGGAGTTCTTGATGCGGCTGCAGTTAGTTCAGGAACCTCTGCTATCCATTTGGCACTTCGCTTACTGGATGTAAATGATGGAGATACGGTGTTTTGTTCAAGTCTTACTTTTATAGCGAGCGCAAATCCAATTTTATATTTAGGGGCTAAACCAGTATTTATTGATTCTGAGCTTGAAACGTGGAATATGTCGCCACAAGCTTTAGAACGTGCATTACGTGATGCAAATGAGAAAGGAATACTTCCGAAAGCTGTCATTGTTGTAAATTTATATGGACAAAGCGCTAAAATGGATGAAATTCTTTCGTTATGTAATGAATATGATGTCCCAGTGATAGAAGATGCGGCAGAATCGCTCGGTTCTTCCTATAAAGGTAAAGAAAGCGGGACATTCGGAAAATTTGGTATTTATTCGTTTAACGGCAATAAAATCATTACAACTTCAGGTGGAGGCATGCTTGTTTCAAATGATGTCGAGGCATTGAGAAAAGCAAGATTTTTAGCTACTCAAGCAAGAGATCCGGCTCCACACTACCAACATAGTGAGGTTGGATATAATTATCGTATGAGTAATATTTTAGCAGGTGTAGGTAGAGCACAGCTGCAGGTCTTACAAGAGAGAGTACATGCAAGAAGACGAATATTTGATAGATATTATCAAGAATTATCTCATATTTCAGGGATACAGTTTATGCCTGAGTTAGAGGATACTTATTCAAACCGATGGCTTACAGTTCTTACTGTAGATGAAGAAAAAACAGGAGTACCGATTCAGGCATTACTGAAACAACTGGAAAATGAAAACATTGAGGCGCGTCATGTTTGGAAGCCTCTTCATATGCAACCTTTATTTGAAGATGTAATGTATTATCCGCATAGTGAGAGTGAGGATGTTTCTAGAAAATTATTTGCAACAGGCGTATGTCTTCCGTCTGGATCAGGTATGACAGAAAAAGATCAGACAAGAGTTATTACATGTATTAAGAATATATTGATGGTAAGTGCTGGCATGTAAAGATAAAAAATAGAAACAGCTTTAATTAAGAAGGGTGTTAATGAACTAGGAGGATTTAATATCTCATTCAGTGCTGTTTTTGTGAAATCTCATTTTACTGAAAAAAATTTTCTTTGAATGAAAGTCACGGCAATCCCTATAAAGAGTGAAATAGTAAGCGTACATAATCTTGTGGTAAATGCGAATGGTATTTTTTATTAGTGGTAAACGCATATTATATCATCCCCTTTGTGAAAATGGTATAAATATAAAAAGGTTATTCTCCGGTTTCGATTAAAGAAGCAGGAGAATAAAGTAATAGAGAACATAACAAGTGAAAAATCAACTTTAATTAGTGGGTTAATAATAAATTATATAAAATATCATAGCACAGAAATTTTAAAAATATAAAAAGATGAAAATTCTCCTGTGTATTTGTAAGATATAACGTTTATCCTGCTATTTATGAGCATTAAGAGCACTACCTTAAGATTTTAGGGAAACTTAGAAGATAGATGGAATGGTCGTAAAAGCTCGATTGATGAGATTAATAGTCGGTAGGGATGTAAAGCCTCCTACCGATTAAAGTTGTACTGTATTATTTGTTCTTACAGTTACTAAAAAAGATACATAAATATTCACTTTATTGAGTATATAGATACTTGACAATGCAATAGTGAAATGGTAATCTGAGTTTATATTCTTTATAAAGAATATAAACGTTTTATTGATATATTAAATTCAGTGATTTTTATTTATATAAAATTCAGATGGTAATATTTTGATTCGAATTAAGAAAATCACACCTTTGTTCTTTTTTGAGAAAATTAAAATGCAAGGGTTTACAATAGGATAGGTAGCCTGAAAGCTTGAATAATTCAACTGAAAAAGATTTAAGGCTATAAAATTGGGTTTTAAAATCTGTTATGCGTAAACGAGGTAGTTTGAGGAAAGGGTTTTCTGGTATATTAATAACATTTTCTTGATATATCTAGTAATTTGCTTATCCATCGGGTTTTCCCTTAATTATCTCGTAGTGGGAGGAAAAAATGAGTGCAATAACCGGAATTTATCATTTAAATGGAGAACCGATACCGCCTGAACATAGGATTGGAATCATGAAAGATTTATCTCGTTATCCAGGTGACAATACCGATATATGGCACAAGGAAAATGTTTTTTTTGGCTCCCATGCAAAATGGATAACATCTGAATCTATTAATGAACAATTACCATACTATGATTATGAAACACAGTTGGTTATAACTGCTGATGCTATTATTGATAATCGCAATGAATTATTCGATAGATTGCAAGTAGACAAGGTACATAGAAGAGAGATGCCTGATAGTAAGTTGATTTTACTCGCTTATCAAAAGTGGGGAGAGCATGTACCAAAGTATCTAATTGGTGATTTTGCTTTTATGATTTGGGATGAGAGAAAGCAATTGCTCTTTGGTGCACGTGATTTTTCAGGAAGTCGGACTTTTTACTTTTACCGCAATCAAAATCAATTTGCTTTTTGTACTAGCATAAAACCACTGTTTTCTTTACCGTACGTTGGGAAGGAATTGAATGAGCAATGGTTAGCTGAATATTTAGCGATACCTAATATGCTTGATACAATAGATGCATTTTCAACAGTGCATAAAAATATAGAGCAAGTCCCGCCTTCTCATACTATCTCCGTAGTTAAGGGAAGAATTAGTATTGCGAAATACGACACGTTATTTGTAGAGGAGCAGTTGCAACTCAAATCAAATGAAGATTATGAAGAGGCGTTCAGGGACGTATTTGAAAGCGCAGTAACATCAAGGTTACGTACTCATCGTAATGTTGGTTCTCATTTAAGTGGGGGATTAGATTCAGGAGCTGTTGCTAGCTTTGCTGCGAGAGCCCTGCAAAAAGAGAACAAAAAATTATATACATTCAGCTCGGTACCTGCGGAAGGGTTTACTGATTGGACTCGTGGTCATACGATTGCTGATGAAAAGCCATTTATTCAAACTACAGTACAACATGTAGGGAATATTAAAGGGAATTATTTGAATTTTCCGGGAGAAAATTCTTTCTCAGAAATTGATGATTGGCTTGAGATTATGGAGATGCCATATAAATTTTTCGAAAATTCCGTCTGGGTGAAAGGAATTTATGAAAAAGCTCAACAACAAGGGATTGGGGTGCTCTTAAATGGAGCGAGAGGAAATTTCACAATCTCTTGGGGGCCAGCTTTAGATTATTATGCGATTTTACTTAAAAAGTTCAGCTGGTTGCAGCTTTATCGTGAAATTGATTTGTATGGTAAGAACGTTGGGGTCAAAAAATCGAGAATACTAAAAGTTGTAGGGGAGAAAGCATTTCCATCGATAAAAAACATGTTTTCCTCAGAACAGCAATACGAACTGCCAACGTTAGTTAGTCCAGAACTTGCAAAACGTACTGATGTATTTAGAAAGCTTGAAGAACATGGTGTGAAAGTAACAGGGGCCTCTATCCCAAATATATATGAAATAAGGCAGAAACATTTTGAACAGCTAAACTTGTGGAATACAACGGGTACAAGTGGAACAAAGCTCTCCTTACGTTATGGTTTACAAGGGCATGATCCAACGAATGACTTACGGGTAATTCGATTCTGTTTATCGTTACCACTCGAACAATTTGTTCAAAATGGCTTAAATCGTGCACTTGTCCGGAGGTCCACAAAAGGATTTCTTCCTGACAAAGTAAGGTTAAATCAGCGTGTGCGGGGAATACAGGCAGCTGATGTGGTTCATCGCATGATTCCTTCATGGAAAATGTTTATCGAGGAACTTCAGCAGCTTAGTAAAGACCCAGTGGCCTCTAACTTTTTTAATATGGAGATTATTAAGAGCGCGATTTTGAAAATTCAAGGAGAACCACGAGTAGAATACGTGTTTGATCCAGATTTTAGAATTTTAATGCGTAGTCTTATTGTCTATCGATTTATCAAAAAATATATTTGAAAGGGGGTGAAATTATGAAACAAGAATGGCAATCACCAGTATTAGAAGTACTTGATATCAACATGACAATGGCTGGACCTGGAAAGAGACTTGTTGACCAAGTTTTTGAAGATGAGGATGAGCAAGGCGCTCTTCACCACAGCTAATGCACTAATATTTAAATGAGATTTATATGCTTTACAGCCCTTATATAGTTTAATTACGGTATAAGGGTTTTTTTTAATCAATTTTTCAACTATTTGGAGTGAGAAAGATGATACATACTGTAAAGAAAGAGATTTACAAAGCCTTCGGATTAGCCCTATTAAGTGAGATTCCCCTGCCGGAATTGCCTCAAGTAAGTAATTACGAAAATGAAGTAGACGTAAAAATAGAAACTGCAGATTTGTCCCAATTATGGGGAGAGTTATCTTCTCCGAAGTCAGTGTTTGTAGTTGAAGAAGAATTAATTATGTTTCAAATCCCCGAAACTGCTACGTTTTGTATTAAAAATGGAGAAAAAATCATTGTTTCACCTATGAAAGGGTCTGATCAAGATAAGATTCGGCTTTATATTCTTGGGACTTGTATGGGGGCATTGTTGATGCAGAGAAAAATACTCCCTCTGCATGGAAGTGTAATAGCCATCAATGGAAAGGCGTATGCTTTTGTAGGAAGATCAGGAGCTGGAAAATCAACTCTTGCATCAGCCCTTTTAAGCAAAGGCTATAAGCTTTTAAGTGATGATGTAATTGCTGTGTCTCTTTCTGAGGATAATACTCCTTTTGTTACACCATCTTACCCGCAACAAAAGTTATGGAAAGAGAGTCTTGATCAGTTTGGAATGGAGACAGCGCATTATCAGCCATTATTTGAAAGGGAAACTAAATATGCTGTCCCCGTTACAGCTAACTTTTTCGAGGAACCATTACCATTGGCAGGTGTATTCGAATTAGTGAAAGTAGAAAATGGTGATGTTGAACTTCAGCAGATTGAAGGACTGGAGAGACTACGCACATTGCTACGTCATACATATAGGAATTCATTAATCCCACGATTGGGGATGATGGAATGGCATTTTATGCATTCAACAAATATCGTCAACAAAATAGATATGTGTCAATTGAGACGTCCTATTTCAAAGTTTACGGCACATGATTTAGTATCCAAAATTCTAGAGTCTTTAAAAGAGGAGGAAAAATAATGAGTAGTAAACAAACAATTTCATTACACAGTTTTGTTGTACAAGGTCAGGAAAATGTAGTGAGCGATATGGATGGGGAGAAAGTGATGATGAGCATCCATAATGGGAAATACTATAACTTAGGAGGTATAGGTGGTGAAATTTGGAGTTTAATTAATAAATTAATATCTGTCAATCAAGTGATCGATATATTATTGTCTCGATATATGATTGAAGAGGCAGAATGTAAGGAACAAGTACTCTCTTTCTTAAATCATTTGTATGCAGAAGGGTTAATTTCGGTAGATGAAAAACTTTGATTTTTAATTGAACGTTCCAGATTTAATAGATTAGGAGTAGGATCGATGAATATCATAAATAAAGCCAAAGCTTTCTTGTCGTTCGATATGGGAACAAAATTATTACTTATAGAAGCTTTCTTTTATTTAGGCTGGGCTCGTATTCTGAAAAGTATACCGTTTTCTAAAGCTGCTCCTATAATAGGAATTCATATGGCAGAAACGTCTTTAAGCTATGATGAATCGGAAAAGATTACGTTAAGGAAAATTTCTCAAGCAGTGCATATGATGAGCCGTTATACATTTTGGGAAAGCCAGTGTCTCGTTAAAGCTATCGCTGCAATGAAAATGTTGGAGAAGCGTCAAATTGAAAGTACCCTTTACTTAGGGACCGCGAAAGATGAGACGGGAAATATGATTGCCCATGCGTGGTTACGTAGCGGGCCCTTTTATATTACTGGCGTAGAAGAAATGAAGAGATTTACCGTTGTTGGTAAATTTGCAAAAAGGATAGGGTAAAAAAATCTTGAAGGAGAATGAGATGTATACCGGTTGTAATCTTGATTTGAGTCATTTACCTAAAGAACTAAAATTGTTACTTGAAATTATAAAGAAGGAAGATAAAGAGATACAAGAAATCCCGGGAGACTGGTTCATAAATATTGATTGGAACAAATTTTTGAAACTGGCGCTGCATCATCGCATGTACGCGTTCATTTACCCAAAAATGAAATCTATTGATAAACAGTTAGTTCCATCAAATGTTGTGCAAGTATTAAGTACATATTTTAAAAGGAATACATTCCATATGCTTCATTTAAGTGGAGAAATGGGAAAAGTAAGTAAATTATTTGCTGAAAACCAACTTCAACTTCTATTTTTGAAGGGCCCTATTCTTGGCGCAGACCTATATGGAGATGTTTCCCTTCGAACATCAGGGGATCTGGATGCCCTTGTTCCTATAGATGATCTTGGAAAAGTGAACGAATTACTTGTAAAGAATGGTTATGTCAAAGAGGATGATTTTCCGACGGTTATGAATGAATGGAAGTGGAGGCGCCACCATACAACTTACACGCATCCGATAAGTAAGGTGAAATTGGAGATTCATTGGCGACTACACCCAGGACCGGGAAAGGAACCACACTTCGATGAGTTATGGGGGCGAAAGAGGACGAGTCCTGTCACAAATTATCCTGTCTATTTTTTAGGTAGAGAGGATTTGTTTATGTTTCTTGTGACTCATGGAACTAGGCATGGTTGGTCCAGGCTTCGATGGTTAACGGACATTGACCGTATGGTAAGGCAAGAAATAGATTGGGAAGAACTCACTGTTATGTTGGGGAGATATGGATGTAAACAACTGGTAGGTCAGGCGCTTATTTTATCTTCTGAGCTTTTAGATACTCTTATAATAGCGGAAGAGGCAAAAGTATTAATGTCAGGGAGAAAGGTAACGCAATTAGCGCAGCTTGCTATATATTACTTGGAAAATATGATTAACTTGCATACAGATCCTGTCCCGGAAGAAGTTTCAAAATATCATGAGCGATATTTATATTTGTTAAAGACAAGCTCTCAAAAGCTACTGTTTCATCTTAGTTGGTTGTATCCTTATCCTCAGGATGTGGAAACTTTACCACTGCCAAAACAACTGCATGTTTTATATTTCCCTTTGCGGCCGTTTTTATGGATTTGGAGGGAAATGAGGTACCGTAAGGAGAAGTGAAAATGAGAAATATTTTATATTTTACAAAGCGGTTATACTCTTTTACTGGAAACATTCTCATTGTTAATCTCATGGGAATGGTATTGGTCAGTCTCGTAGAAGGAATCGGCATTTTATTATTAATTCCTATGATAAGTATTAGCGGTATTGCGAAGATGAATGAACAGACAAGTCCTCTTTCAGGGGTTCTTGGATTCCTAGGTGAGATTCCAACTACTTTAGGATTACCACTTGTATTAGGAATATATATTATATTGGTCGTGGGACAAGCGCTTTTGCAAAGGAATATAACAGTTCGTAATGCGAAAATCCAGATACGTTTTATTAATCATTTGAGATTGGAAACTTATCGTGGATTGTTGCAGGCCAACTGGAGTTTCTTTGTGAAAAAGAGAAAATCAGATCTTATCAATTCTTTGACAACGGAATTAGGGCGTGTTAGCGCAGGCACTAATTTATTTTTACAGTTGCTCACTTCTTTAATGTTTACATTTATACAGATTGGTTTCGCTTTTTGGTTAGCGGCAGATATAACAATTTTTGTACTATGTTGCGCTGTGGTACTTGCCTTTCTTTCACGAAGATTTATTAAAAAATCAAAAAGATTAGGTGGTCGAACCTCAGAGAATTCAAAAGCGTATCTTGCAGGTATAACTGATCATTTTAATGGAATTAAGGATATTAAGAGCAATACACTAGAACGATCTCGTTATATGTGGTTACGTAATTGGGTAGAAGATGTGGAACGTGAACAGTTTGCATATATTAAGGTGAGAAATAATTCTCAACTCTTTTATAAAATTGCATCAGCTGTTTTCATTGCTATTCTTATCTTTCTATCTGTTAAGCTGTTTCAGACGAAAACGGAGCAATTATTATTAATTATTCTTATATTTTCTCGTTTGTGGCCACGATTTGCAGGTATACAATCAAACATGGAACAAATTGCAGCGAATCTTCCCGCTTTTAAAGATTTGCTGCAATTACAGGAAGAGTGTAAGAAAAGTATAGAATTGCAAGATATAGAGCAGGATTATGATTGTATAAATCCTATGCAGATAGAACAATCTATTGAGTGTCAAAATATCTCTTTCCGCTACAATAAAGAAAATGCTGTGTACTCACTTAAAGATATTAATTTGCATATTCCTGTAAATCGTATGACAGCTATCTCAGGGCGTTCCGGTGCTGGAAAGAGTACATTAATTGATATCATAATGGGACTTATGCAGCCGGAGAGCGGGCAGTTATTAATAGATAACAAACCGTTGACAAGTAAGGACCTATTATCATTGAGGAAATCTATTAGCTATGTTCCTCAAGATCCATTTCTATTCAATGCCAGTATAAGGGATAATTTGAGAATGGTTGAACCAAATGCAAGTGAGGAGCAGCTTTGGGAAGCTTTGGAATTTTCTGCTTCCGCTGAGTTTGTTAGCAGGCTCTCGCAAGGATTGGATACACTGATTGGCGATAGGGGAGTCAAACTTTCAGGGGGAGAACGACAACGTCTTGTTCTGGCTAGAGCAATACTTCGAAAGCCTTCTATTTTAGTATTAGATGAGGCAACAAGTGCATTAGATGCTGAAAATGAAGCGAAAATACAAGAAGCATTGGAAAGATTGAAAGGAAGCATGACAATTATTGTCATTGCACATAGACTATCTACTATACGTAAAGCTGACCAAGTAATTGTAATGGATCAAGGACAAATTATTCAACACGGTAGTTTCGCACAACTGGCAAAAGATGAAAGTGGTTTATTTAGTAGTCTACTTGGACAACAGGCTAAGGTAAACATTTAAATATGACTAGTCACAATTATTTTTTATAAATTTAAGGAATACACTGCCTTTATTTCTTTCGGGCCGGTAACACAATTTGATTATTTATGGTTCGGGGGATAATTGGTATTTTTGTACTGGTCTTTTTATGGAAATATGAGCTTAATTCAATTGTGTGACCAGTAAAAAAATTAGAAATACTTTTTGTGGTTTATTAATATATCGTCTATATGCATGTATAAATATTCGTGTTATAATTCAACATAGAACCTGATTTTATTTATACCATATAACAAAAAGCAGCGAGACCCCTTGTCTTTAGGACTAGAGGTCTCGCTGCTTTTTGTATATAAAGGTTTATTAGTGTAGTTGTGATAATATATTTTGAACCACCTTGTAGACATTTTTATGGTCAGTGATTAATGAGAGGTAGTACCTAATGAATTGTTGGTATTTTGAATTGCTACTAATTTTAAATAAGTAATTAAGAAGGGAAACGATTTGAGGAGATGAAAGAGAGATAGTGAAGAATATTATATAAGTATTTCTATTTATTTCATTTGAGTTTTTCTCTCAAATACTCCGGAATGCCTTATTTAATAGATAAACAAGGAACAGCAACAATTTCTTATTAGTTATACTTTATTCTTATGTATTGTTAAAAAGATTTAAAAGAATTCATATGTAATATTGGATATTTCTGTAAAATATAAATGTATCTTTTGTGATGATATTTTATAGGGTTTTTATTAAAGGCTAATCCACGAAGATTTATTTTTTTATAAAGCATAGTGTTCTGGATTACGAATCTTAATTTCTAGATATGCTATTTAAGATAATATAAGAAAAATGAAGAAATTTGTAGAAATTTGTAGAAAATTAAGGGGATAATGGTAAAAAGGAGTAAATATTAAATTTTTCTTTCTTATTTTTGTCCTTTATAATGAGCTATGAATACGACATACGAGGAAAATAATGTATATTTCCTCTCCCTAACTTTGATATACACCTTTTTCCAACCTCCGTGTTAATTGCTATTATTTTGTTATGCCGATTAGCGAAGGGAAAAGGGTGTATCTTTTTTGTATGAATAGTCCTAATAGATATTTTGGGTAGAAAGCATTTCTTGTTTTTCGTGACAAAAACAATGGAGAATGGGATAATAAGGACAGTGCGTTGGTGGTATGACCAATTTGGTATATAAGGAGAGAATGATATGCTAGATATTCAACAGATTAAAGAAATTATTCCACATCGTTATCCATTTCTACTAGTCGATCAAATTTTAGAAGTAGAAGAAGGAAAGCGTGCGGTTGGGATTAAAAATGTAACGGCAAATGAGGAATACTTTAATGGACACTTTCCAGATTATCCTGTGATGCCAGGTGTTCTAATTGTAGAAGCATTAGCGCAGGTGGGTGCTGTTGCGGTACTAAAGAAGGAAGAAAATCGCGGTCGCCTTGCATTCTTTGCTGGCATTGATAACTGCCGCTTCAAACGTCAAGTTCGCCCAGGTGATCAACTTCGCCTAGAAGTCGAAATGACACGTGTCCGTGGACCGATTGGAAAAGGAAAAGCAGTAGCAACTGTAAATGGTGAAATCGCTTGTGAAGCTGAAATCACATTTGCAATTGGTGATAAGAAAGAATAAAGATTTGTTAACATAACTTTATGTTAGAAGATGAATGAAGAGAGCATAGTCATTCATCTTTTTTATTGTTATTGAAGCGAATTATGAAGAAATGGACGAAAGGTAAGAGGATTTGTCGATAGGTAAGTTCTCTTACTTTTAAACAAACGTTTGATTAAAAAATATAGGGGACTTTCGAAAAAATAGTTTATCAACTAAAGTCTGAAAAAAAGATATCGAAAGATTAAGAAAAAACAAAATAAAAATTAACAATGGTAAGATTTTTATAAACAGGATAGTATAAATACACAGATCAATCAATGGTACATTCACTAGTAATACTAATAATCCCCATATATCGACAGTATATAGCAAATGAAAACTTATACATAAAAAACTGTGTCGAAATCCGTCAAATTCGGTAGTATAATATTTGTCAACTTCTCCAACAATTTTCTCAACTATTCTTGCTATACTAATGTAAGTTATGTAATATGTTAAATAGTTATTTATCGCTAAACAACTTTAGGGCTAGATACCAGATTTTTGTTGTCAGCCTATAACCTGACAAATTATTTATTTTCAGAAGTTTTTATAACAAATTATTGGAAGCTGGAGGAAGGCATGGAAGAAACAATAAGTTTGAAAGAGTTATTTGCTATTTTAAGAAAACGATTAGTTATGATCCTTGTAATTACGATTGGTGCAGCACTTGTAAGCGCGATCGTAAGTTTTTACTTTATAACGCCGATTTATCAGACTTCGACGCAAATTCTTGTTAACCAAAAGAAACAAGATGAGAAAATCATTCAGTATAACGAAGTGCAAACCAATGTGCAATTAACTAATACATATAAGATCATTGTAAAAAGCCCTGTAATTTTAGATAAGGTGAAGAGTGAATTAAAGTTAGGCATGTCTACTCAAGAGTTAAATGGAAAAATTAATGTAGAAAATGAGAAAGATTCACAAGTAATAGCTGTTACAGTTCAAGATAAAGATGTAAAACTAGCTCGTGATATCGCAAATACAACAGCGGAAATATTCAAAAGTGAAATTGCAAAAATTATGAGTATTGATAACGTAACGATCTTATCAAAAGCAGAAGTAGCAGAAGGTCAGTCACCAATCAAACCAAATAAAAAGTTAAATATAGCAATTGCATTTGTTGTTGGATTAATGGCTTCCGTTGGAATTGCATTCTTACTAGAGTACTTAGATAACACGATGAAAAAAGAAGAAGATATTGAAAAACTACTGGGTGTACCAGTTCTTGGCGTCGTTTCTCATATGGAGGAAGATGGCACAAAGAGCGATAGTTTATCAGCAACGAAGAGAGTAGGGGGTCATACAATTGGTTCTTAAGAAAAAAATATTACGTGCTCGCCGTCAGCTGATTGCATATGAACAACCAAAATCATCTGTGTCAGAGCAATACCGAAATATACGAACAAATATTGAATTTGCATCTGTTGATAAGAAGATTCGTTCTCTTATCGTAACATCTGCGAATCAAAGTGAAGGAAAGACAACAACGGCTGCTAATATTGCAATTGTTTTCGCACAACAAGGTAAGAAAGTATTACTTATCGATGCAGACTTACGTAGACCAGCATTACATCAAATGATGCAAGTGGATAATATATTTGGCTTAACAAACGTATTAACACGTAGTAAAACACTAGAAACATGTGTGACACAAACGAAAATCGGTAATTTAACATTTTTACCATGTGGTCCAATCCCACCAAATCCAGCGGAATTACTGGGTGCAAGCTCGATGAAAGATTTACTTTCAGAAGCTTATGGCACGTATGACCTTGTCATTTTTGACACATCACCAATCTTACCAGTTACAGATGCACAAATTATGGCAAATCAATGTGATGCTTCTGTACTTGTTATTCGAAGTGGTGCAACAGAAAAAGAGGCGGCACTTAAAGCAAAACAATCATTAGATAGCGCAAAAGGTACATTACTTGGCGTTGTCTTAAACGATAAAGAACAAAATGGATCCGAATATTACTATTACGGTTCTAACTAAATGCAAAAGAAGGAAAGGTGAACATTCATCTTTTCTTCTTATATTCAGTATGTGAAGAATATGTGGAGAGGGGATGAAATAGAATGATTGATTTACATTGTCATATCTTGCCTAATGTCGATGATGGAGCACAATCAATCGAAGACAGCATTGCAATGGCAAAGGCAGCATGCGAAGAAGGAATTCATACAATCGTTGCTACTCCTCATCACCAAAATGGGGTTTATATAAATCTAGCAGAAAGCATTCTTCATCAGGTAAAGCAGTTAAATGGAAGATTAAAAGAAGAGGCTATCAATTTAACCATTTTACCTGGTCAAGAAATCAGGTTGTACGGAGAGTTACTAGAAGACTATGATTCGGGTCGTATTGTTACATTGAATCGTATGGATAAATATATATTAATTGAATTTCCAACAAACCATGTCCCGCGCTATGCAGAAAAAATGTTATATGAATTACGTGTGAAAGGGATCACGCCGGTTATTGTTCATCCAGAACGGAATATGGAAATTATTGAACGCCCCGATGTGTTGTATAAGCTCGTCAATCAAGGGGCACTAACACAAATTACCGCAGGAAGCGTCACAGGGAAGTTCGGAAAGAAAATCAAGAAGTTTTCATTGCAACTTATTGAGCATCATTTAACACATGTCATATCATCAGATGCTCATAACACAACAACGCGCTCCTTTCACTTGCAAGCTGCGTATGAAACAGTAGAGAAAACATTTGGGAGTTCTACATTGTACTACTTCAAGGAAAATACATATGAACTAATAAGTGGGAAAATGATTTATCGAGAAGAGCCCGAGAAAATAAGACGGAAAAAAATATTCGGTCTCTTTTAAAGAGAAAACCACTTGGTGATGCCTCCTAACCAATATCAATGGAGACACTCGGCTATGCTGTGGGTAGAGTAAATTTCTACCTTAGACGCGTTTGTTGTCAAAAGCATGATGTGAGGTAGGGTTAGATGCCCATAATTTATTTATGATAGAAACTCTACCTATGGAGTTATAAATATGACTCTATAGGTAGGGTTTTTGTTATAGCTACATATGGAAAAAATAATACTCTTGGGGGTAATAAGTTTGAAGAAAGTAAGAAAAGCTATTATTCCAGCTGCTGGACTGGGGACAAGATTTTTACCAGCGACGAAGGCAATGCCAAAAGAAATGTTACCCATCGTTGATAAACCGACTATTCAGTACATAGTAGAAGAAGCGATAGAATCAGGAATCGAAGACATTATTATTGTAACTGGAAAAGGAAAACGTGCAATCGAAGATCATTTTGACCATTCTTTTGAATTAGAACAAAGCCTTTTAGAAAAAGGAAAGTATGAAATGCTTGAAAAAGTACAAGCATCTTCAAAAATTAATATTCATTACATAAGACAAAAAGAACCAAAAGGATTAGGTCACGCAGTATGGTGTGCACGTAAATTCATCGGTAATGAGCCATTTGCAGTATTACTTGGTGATGATATCGTACAAGCTGATATGCCATGTTTACGTCAGTTGATGAATGAGTACGAGGCAACACATTCGTCTGTAATTGGTGTACAAACAGTACCAGAAAATGAGACGCATCGTTATGGAATTATTGATCCAATCACGCAAAGTGGTCGTCAATATCAAGTACGTCAATTTGTAGAAAAACCAGCGCCAGGAACAGCGCCATCTAACTTAGCAATTATGGGTCGTTACGTATTAACACCAGAAATCTTTATGTTCCTTGAAGATCAACAAACAGGCGCTGGTGGGGAAGTTCAATTAACAGATGCGATTCAGCGTTTAAATGAAATTCAGCGCGTGTTTGCATATGACTTTGAAGGTACACGTTATGATGTTGGTGAGAAATTTGGATTTATTAAGACGACAATTGAAATGGCACTTCAGCATGAAGAATTGAAAGATGAATTAATGCAGTATATGAACGAACTTGTAAAAAAAGAAAATGTACACGTATAAAGTGAGGTGGAAGGGCATTGGCCTTAACTAAAGTATCAAGTGGAACTGTAAAAAAACAACGATTGCTTGCTGCTGAAGAGGTAAATCAAAACGGGTTATATTTATTTACGAAACGTTTTATGGATATATTTGGTTCACTGTGCGGTCTTATTTTGTTATCTCCTGTTTTTTTTATTGTGGCAGTACTTATTAAGTTAGAAGATCCGAAAGGTCCTATTTTTTTTAAGCAAATTCGTATTGGAAAGAATGAAAAAGAGTTTGGAATGTATAAATTTCGCTCAATGGTAACAGATGCAGAAGATCGATTAAGAGATTTATTAGAACACAATGAGGTATCTGGTGCAATGTTTAAAATGAAAGATGATCCTCGTGTGACGAAGATTGGTAAGTTTATTCGTAAAACGAGTATTGATGAATTACCACAATTATTAAATGTGATAAAAGGTGATATGAGTTTAGTTGGTCCTAGACCACCATTGCTAAGAGAGGTAGAAAAATATACTTCTTATGACAAACAGAGATTATTGGTAATTCCTGGGTGTACCGGACTTTGGCAAGTTACAGAAAGAAATAGCGTTGGTTTTAAAGAGATGGTGGAGTTAGATTTAGAATATATAAATAAAAGAGGATTAATTTATGATGTAAAAATTATTCTTAAAACAATTCTAGTTATGGTTAAATCTAATGGTGCATCTTAATAAGTTTACAAGGGAGATTAAAAATATGAAAATATTAGTCGTTGGTACAGGATATGTAGGGTTAGTAACGGGAGTATCGCTTGCTGAAATTGGGCACAGCGTTACGTGTCTAGATATAGATAAAAGTAAGGTGGAAAAGTTACGCCAGGGATTTTCACCGATTTATGAACCAGGTATTGAAGAGTTATTGAAAAAAAATATGGAAAGTGGAACGCTGTCTTTTGAAGCCGCAGGAGAATCGGCGTATAGTGGAGCTGATGTGATATATATTGCTGTTGGTACACCCGAGTTGGAGGATGGGTCTGCTAATTTGAATTATATTTATCAAGTATGTGAAGATATCGCTACTTCTATTAATAAAGATGTCACAGTGGTTGTTAAAAGTACTGTTCCAGTTGGAACAAATCATAAAGTTAAGACCTATATTGAAAAATGTTTGAATGGGAAAGATTTTAAGGTGGAAGTAGTATCGAACCCAGAATTTTTACGCGAGGGCTCAGCAATTTATGATGTTTTTCACGGTGATCGAATCGTAATTGGTGCAGATAATAAAGCAGCTGGGGATATCATAGAAGTTGTTAATAAACCATTTGGATTACCAATTTATCGTACAAATATATGTAGTGCTGAAATGATTAAATATGCTTCAAATGCATTTCTTGCTACAAAAATTTCATTTATAAATGAAATTTCCAATATATGCGAGAAAGTTAATGCTAATATAGAAGAAGTGGCATTAGGTATGGGCATGGATAGTCGTGTGGGTAATCAATTTTTAAGAGCAGGAATTGGATATGGTGGCTCATGTTTTCCAAAAGATACTAAGGCATTAAAGAAAATTGCGGATAATGTAGATTATGAATTTAATTTGCTTAGCGCAGTCATTGAATTCAATAATCGTCAACAACGAAAATTATTAGAGCAGGCGGTTAATGACCTTGGATCGCTTGGCAATAAAAATATTGGAATTTTAGGCTTATCTTTCAAGCCAAATACAGATGATATTCGTGAATCGCCGGCTCTAGTTATTATTCCAGAATTAATTAGAATGGGAGCTAATATAAAAGCATTTGATCCAGTAGCTATGGATAATGCGAAAAAAGTGTTACCAAATGATGTGGTATACTGTGAAGGGACAGATACGACAATTGAGGATACTGATTTAGTATTTATTTTAACCGAGTGGGATGAATTCAAACAATATCCGTTAAATAAATTTGCTGAAAAAATGAAAACTCCTAATTTATATGATGGAAGAAATTGTTTTAGTCTAGAGAGTGTCAAGAACGCTAAGCTGAACTATATTTCAATGGGAAGAGAATCTATTTTAATAGATTCGCTTGTTAAAAATTAAAAGAAATAAGGTGTAGATTTACTGCACCTTATTTCTTTTAATTATAAGATAATAAATGGTAGATTCAAATAACTTGAAAGTAGAGGTTAAGGATGGAATTTCTTATTTTAACGCATCAATATCCTAAAGAAAATAATTTATATCGAAATGGTTTTGTCCATCAGCGAGTTAAAGCTTATATGGAATGTGGGCATAATCCAGTAGTATGGGTTATGCATGAAAAAGAAACAAAGGAAGTTTATTTTTTTGATGATGTTAGGGTTATTGAGGGGAATCAAGAAGAATTTAATAAATATATTAAAGAAACAAAGGTAGACAGGATTCTGGTTCACTTTCTGTTAGAAAATATGGTTGGTTCTTTGTTGGAAATAGATACCCGTATCCCTGTTATAGTTTGGGTCCATGGATTTGAAGCCTTAAGGTGGTATCATAGACTTTTTAATCCTTTGAGTGTAGATGCTTGGAGGGGGCTGAAAATCAAAAAAAATTATAAGCAATTACAGGCGTTCAAGTATTTTAATGAAAAAAATAAGCTAGAGAACCTTTGCTATATTTTCGTATCTAATTGGATGAAAGAGATTGCTGAAAAAGATGTGAAAACAAAATTCGGAAAAAATTGCATTATTCCTAACTATATTAATACAGATTTATTTGAATATGAAGAAAAAGAAGTAGAAAAACGAAAAAAAATATTATTAATTCGTCCTTTTCATAATAAAAAATATGCAAACGATATTGCGGTTAAAGCGATTTTGGAATTAAGTAAAAGAAGTTTCTTTGAAGATTTTGAAATTGAAATCTATGGGAGTGGGGCATATTTTGATAAAGAGACAAGGGATTTAACTAGTTTTTCAAATGTGAAAATTCACAATGAATTTTTAACACAAGAGGAAATATCAAGTATCCATAAGAGATTTGGTATATTTTTATGTCCTACTAGACAAGATGCACAGGGGGTTTCTATGTGCGAGGCTATGTCCAGTGGATTAATACCTATTACTACAAATAATACGGCAATTCCAGAGTTCGTGACAAATTTGGATACAGGATTTTTAACTGAGAATCCAAGCCAAATAGCTGAAGCGATTTTATATTTATATGATCGGCCCGAGGTTTTTAAAGAAATGTCTAAAAAAACATCTATTAGTATAAATGAAAAATGTAATTATGAGGCAACAATTAAAAAAGAATTAGATAAGATTGTTTACTTATAAAAAATTGTATTAATAAGTAAACAATAAAGATTGAGGCGAAAGTATTGAGTAAAAAGAATAATCTCTTTAAGAAGTTTATGGAATACGCTTTAGGGAGTGGGATAGTATTAGTATTGGGTTTTATCTCATCACCTTTAAATACACGTTTGTTTACACCGGAAGAGTTCGGTAAATTTTCCATGTTTTTATTGATAGCCAATATTATCAATGCGATTATTTTGTTTGGATTAGATCAATCATTTGTTAGGTATTTTCATGAAGAAGAAGCTCAAAATAGGGGAAGACTACTATATAGCAATCTAAAGGTGCCATTGTTAGCGTGTTTTTTTGTGTGTATTGCAACAGTCCTATTTTACAAACAAATGTTTTATAAAATATTTGGAACATACAGTTTGCAACTTTTAATATTGCTAATTCTAAATAATTTTTTTATGTTACTCAATAGATTTTCACTATTGGTCATCCGTATGCAACAAAAAGGAAAATTATATTCAACGTTACAAGTAGTTCAAAAATTATCTAATATTCTATTGATCATTTTATTCTGTTTACCACTTAATAGTAATTTTATTGTATTGGTATACGCATTCGTAATTTCTAATATGTTGGTAACACTAATAGCAATTTATGTAGAAAGAGAAGTGTGGATATTTCCAAAGAATGAAAGTGAATTAAAAACTAAGAGTTCTGAGCTTATTAAGTTTGGGGTGCCTTTAGTATTTACTTTCTTAATTACTTGGTTATTCCAATCAATTGACCGGATTTTTATACAATACTTTAATGATTATAATGAGTTAGGTCTATATGCAGCAGCTTTTTCTATTATAGCTTTATTAAACGCTGTACAAAGTGCGTTCACGATGTTTTGGGTACCAGTAGCTTATGAAAAATATATTAAAGACAGTGAAAA
This sequence comes from Bacillus sp. LBA3-1-1.1, assembly GCF_040676495.1. NCBI lineage: Bacteria > Bacillati > Bacillota > Bacilli > Caryophanales > Bacillaceae > Bacillus > Bacillus sp. LBA3-1-1.1. The sequence goes on along the minus strand of NZ_JBEGIB010000024.1, from coordinate 19,617 downwards.
TATAGAGTTTTTCGAAAAGATGAACCAATTAGTTACTTATGTAATGTTTTTGGTAAGTATTATGATGATAATGTTTAAAGATTTGATAGTCCTTTTATTAGGTGAGAATTTTAGAGAAGCAAGCGTAATAATGCCATTTTTAGTGTTTATGCCGTTGATGTTTACAGTGTCAGAAACGACAGTCTTAGGAATAAGTTTTAAAAAGAAATCAAAATACCATGTAATAATAGCACTTTCAGCAGCTGTAGTTAATATAATTGGTAACTTATTACTCGTTCCAAGCTTAGGGGCAAAAGGAGCTGCTATTTCAACGGGGATAGCATATATTGTGTTCTTTTCTATAAGAACTATAATTTCAAAATCTTTATATCATGTTAATTATTCTTTAACTAAATTTTATATTATGACATTAATGTTAGTTTTATTTGCGAGTTATGCAACATTTAATGATTTTGATCATTTTTATGTTATTTTATGTGGTATTAATTTAGTGTTACTAAATTTTTTATATAAAGGGATAATCAAAGAGTACTTACCAAATAAGCTGAAATTCACAAAATAAGTATGTTAATTATTATTTTAGTAGGAGAAGAACATGGGAATTATTTTATTGTTAGTCTTAATATCCTTTTTAGTAAAAAAAAATTACAATTTAGCTTTAGGGATATATATAGTAAGTGTATTTGGGATTCCTAGGAATACTCACATAGAGAAAATGATAGGAATGGGTATAGACATTAAAGGGAATATATTTCTTGATTTTCGTTTTGTAATGATAAGCATTATGTTTATTTACATGCTATTTAGGCTTAATAAATATGTGTTGAAAATAAAAATTCCTAATTTAATTATTGTACTTTTATTTTTATGTATTTTTAGCATTGCTTTAATACAGGGAGTTCTTAATCATAACCCATTAATAAAATCTGAGCTGGTATTGTATATTCAACTTTTTATGACCATAGTTACTATTGGTCTATGGATAAATATGTTTAAAATACATATTTTAAACATATTAAGAATGTGTATATTTGGGGGGGCTCTATATAGCATTATCGCTATTTTCTTGGCTATATTTGGAAAGGGTTTTTTACCAAGTATTTATGGGGAATTTTATGGAACAATATGGGGAGATACAGGAAGGGTTACTTTTCAAAATGTTACGGCCTTATTTGTAATTAGTTTCTTCTCGATATATATTATATTTAAAACGGAAAATAAAAAAAATATGTTGTGTGCACTTGCCTTGAATAACATAGCAATTCTATTATCACAAACTAGAAGTATAATTATGCTTTATTACGGATGCCTGTTTATTATAGTATGTATTATTGTAATTAAGGTTATGTTTACTAAGCGTTTAAATTTAAAAGTGTTAGCTTCCCTATTCTTAGGAAGTGCAGTGATTTTATCTGTTAGTATCATTTGCTTTCAGAAAATAAATATAATGGAGACTTCATTCTTAGCGGATGTATCAAAAAGATTTAATGAGAGTGGTACTGAATCAATAGATTCCAGAGTATATACTAATCAATATATCATCGATTCTATGGAATCTCCTATTTTAGGTAATGGCATTGGATACCCTTTGAAATTTTTTAGTGCTAGTGGAAGTGTGGTAAGTGAAGTAAGTTGGATAGATAATTTACTTTTGTCTATATACTCTAAATTTGGAATAATAGGAGCGATAGCATTAGTAGTTTTAATGATCTATGGTTTAATAATTAATATTAAAAAGACAATGGATACTAAAGAGGTTTATTTTTTAATTGTGAGTCTAGTATATATCCCTTTTATAGTTATATGTGCTTTTTTGACTTCACAATTAATTCATTCAATTCAAGTGTCTCTCTTATATTTTATAATATTGTTAATTCCAAATATTCATTCAGAAAACGAATGGTAAATGTTAATGAATAAAGAACATGACAAACTAATGAGTTTAATTGATTGTATAATATGAGGAAAATGGTGATTATTAAAAAGAGTAGGTGGATTTAGTGTTCTGCTTAAGAATAAATAAAGGGAAAATTTCATACTCAAGTTTTAATTGTATCATAAACAAGTGACTTAAGTATTTAGAAAGAGTTAAGAGGGGCCATTTTGAAGAGTGGGTGGAAATTATGGGAAGTTTATTCACAGAGGGTTGAATAAACTTTCTTTTTTATTTTAAAGTTTAGGAGGATATATTTGTGGAAAAAAATGAGGTATTAGTTAGTATAGTTATACCAACATACAATAGAAGTGAGCTTATTAAACGTACAATTAATAGTGTATTAGCACAAACGTATACTAATTTTGAATTAATAATTGTGGATGATGCTTCTACAGATAATACAGAGGAAATAGTTAATGAGTATCATGATGATAGAATTAAGTTTATAAAATTAAATGGAAATTCTAAAGGCACAAAGCCTAGAAATGTCGGTATTAAAGAAAGTAAAGGAGAATACATTGCATTATTAGACTCAGATGATGAATGGTTACCAAATAAATTAGAGAATCAATTGAATTTTATGAGAACATTCAATGATGATAGTCTAGTGTGTTTTACAGATTTGATTCTAAAAGGTACAAAGAAAACGGTTTATTCGAATAATCGTGCTCTTTTTGAAGAAGAAGATATTTTGGAATATATATTTTTAGGAAAGAATTGGGTTCAAACTAGTACATATATGTTCTCAAGCAAGTTAGGTAAACAGACGCTATTTAATCCTACTTTAAAAAAACATCAGGATTGGGACTTTTGCCTGAGGTTAAAGAAGAATGGTGCTAAATTTGTAAATTTCCCTGAACATCTAGCTATATATTATTCTGATGATCGAGAAGGTAGAATTGGTAATAATTTAAAATATAAACAATCATTAGAATGGATTAATAGTGTTAGTAATGATATTTCTAATGAAGTAAAACATGCTTTTTTAGTTAGGGTTATGACAAAGCCATTAATATTTAATAAACAAAGAAACAAGGCATTATCAATTTATTTGGATGGGAAAAAAAATGGTGTAATCGGACTAAGTGCTCTTGGTAAAGGGATAATTAAATGTTTTATGCCTTTAAGTATATATAGAATTATAGTCAAGTTAAAAGGGTAGGTGATTAAATAAATATGAAATTAACAGAAAACGAAATCATATTATCTATAGTCGTTCCAATTTATAATGTGGAGAAGTACCTGGAAGAGTGTATAGTATCTTTATTGCAACAAAATATAGAAAATATAGAAATTCTCCTTATTGATGACGGATCTACTGATGGTAGTAAAGGTATTATGGAGAAGTATTCAAAACTTGATAAGCGAATTACTTGCATATATAAGGAAAATGAAGGACTAGGTCCTACAAGAAACCTAGGAACCCAAAAAGCACAAGGGCAATATATTATGTATCTAGATTCAGATGATTATGTTCAACCTAATTCACTAGAAAATTTAATAGAAGAAATGAAAAAATCTAATCAAAATATTATCATTTTTAATGGTGAAGGTTTTTACGATGAAAGTTATAAGATATGTAAGAAGAAGTATTTCAATGTTAATTCTAGTGTGAATAAATATACTGGTAGTTTAAAAAAATATTGTTTATTAGATCTTCAACCAGCATGTTTAAAAGTTCAGTCTAAAAGCTTTTTAGAAGATAATAATATATATTTTTCAAATGAAAATATATATGGTGAAGATGTATCATTTTGGCTTACATGTATAGGGAAAACAGATTCTATTAAATATTTGAATTTGAATATATATAGAAGGAGATATAGAGAAGGGTCAATTATGACTAATCCTGGAAGGAATGCTCGAGATAGATTAGTGACATATAAGGATTTATTATATGTTTCAGATGATAAGGTTGTTTTAAATTTTATACGTAATTATCTCTTCAAATGGTGGGGAAGAGGAATTAAAAATAAACAATATTTAGATGAATTAGAAATTATTGTTCAAGAGGAAGCGTTTAAGAAGTTTATGTATCATGAAGGTACATTGTATCATAAAATAAAATTTCATATTTGGAAAACCAAAAGCAGAGTGTTAATAGATTTATTTACGTATATTAATATTGGTTTAAGAAGAAGTATTTTATTCTTTTTATAGAGGAATTAAATTTTAAAAAATGGAGGGGCATTCTTTGCAGACAGTATGTTTTATTAGTTCCACAGGTGGGCACCTAACTCAATTAAAAAATATAATAAAGTCATTTGATTCATCAAAAATTAAGGTGATTACAGAGAAAAATGAAACTACAGTATCATTACAAAAAAATTATGATGTTTCATATTTAGCTCAACAGGAAAGGAAAAATATTTTCTTTCCTCTTATATTTTTTATTAATATTATTTTATCATTTTGGTACGTAATAAAAATAAGACCCCAGTATATTATATCTACTGGGGCAGGAGCTGTTATTCCTTTTTGTATTTTTGGGAAAATTTTTGGAGGAAAGCTAATTTTTATTGAAAGTTTTGCTAAAGTACAGACACCTACCATAACAGGAAGAATTTTATATCGTTTTGCAGATAAGTTCTATGTTCAGTGGGAAGAGCTTCTTGAGGTATATGAGGATGCAGAATTTAAGGGGAGATTATATTGATTTTTATAACAGTTGGAACACAAAAATTTCAGTTTAACAGGCTTTTAAAAGAGATAGATGAACTGTGTTCAACAGGTGTAATTAAAGAAAAGGTCATTGCTCAGGTTGGATATTCAACATATGTACCCACTCAGTTTGAAGTGCATAAATTGCTTAAACCAGAAGAGATGGATAACTACGTAGAAAATGCATCTTTGCTGATTTCTCATGGGGGAACAAGTAGTATTTTTAATGGCCTGAAAAAAAAGAAAAAAGTTATTGTAATACCTCGTTTGAAGCAATTTGATGAACATGTAGATGACCATCAAATTGAAATTTGTAATGTTTTAGATAAGAAAGGTTATGTAAGTGTAGTTTGGGATATCAAGAAATTAGGTGAGGAAATTAGCGATATCCATTCGGAAACATTTAATACGTACAGCTTTTCTGAAGGAGAATTGGTAAATGATATTATAAAATTTATTAGTAAATAAATTTTATATTATATGAAACTATGGGGATCTAATTTTAGGAAATGTTGTGTATGTAAGTTAAAGTAGTTTCTTGTTTGTTAGTTAATGGGGGTTCGCTTGGTTTTTTTACATAACAGACAACTATAGTTCCGTTTATCCTAGATTTATAAATTCATTTAAAATTTTTTTAGATGAAAGAAGGATAGTTATGAAAAGGAAAATTCTATTCTGGATTCTCGGTATTGTGGGTTTTCTTATTATCGCTGGTGGTGTTTATACATATACCATTTATTCTCCTGTTTCTAATACTTTAGATGCAGTACAAAGGCCATTAAATCGTGATAAGTCTGAAAAACGTGATCAAGAGATTGCGAAAGACAATCCAGATGTAATTTTATTTGAACCACCATTTATTACTGACAATGGAAAAACAGGGGATAGAAATTCTGTAGCGAATACATAGAAATTTGTTCAAGCACTTTCTACTAGTGCAAAAGACGCTAAGATCATGATTCAACCGCCAAACCCAGTGTATAGTGGGAAGAATTATTCGAAAGCGATTGAGGCATTAAAACAATTTGCAACGCAAAATGGTTATATATATATTGATCATTGGAGAGCATGGCCTGATGCATCAACAAAGGCAATTGTACCATACTTACAAGAGGAATTCGGTTTCCCTAGTGCAAAAGGGCACGAAGTTTGGGCGCAATATGTAACAGATTATTTTGTGGCTAAGTAATGAATGGGATACAAAAGGTATACGAGCAATCGTATACCTTTTGTAATAAGAAAGTACTTAAGAAATTATAGTATATATGCAGGAGGATAAACAATGAACTCAATTTTAATCTGCGGTGGAGCAGGCTATATCGGTTCTCAAGCTGTTAAAAAACTAGTGGATGAAGGTTTATCTGTAGTAGTAGTAGATAACTTACAAACTGGTCATGAAGATGCAATTACGGGAGGTGCGAAGTTTTATAATGCTGACCTTCGTGATAAAGCATTTTTAAGAGATGTTTTTAAACAAGAAAATATTGAGGCGGTTATGCATTTTGCAGCTGATTCTTTAGTTGGCGTTAGTATGGAGAGGCCTCTTCAATATTATAACAATAATGTGTACGGTGCTCTTTGTTTACTAGAAGTAATGGACGAGTTTAAAGTAGATAAGTTTATCTTCTCTTCTACTGCAGCTACTTATGGCGAGGTAGATGTTGATCTTATTACTGAAGAAACTATGACAAATCCAACGAACACATACGGAGAGACGAAGCTAGCAATTGAAAAAATGCTTCATTGGTATAGTCAAGCTTCTAATTTAAAATATAAGATTTTCAGATACTTTAACGTAGCTGGTGCAACTCCAAGTGGCATTATTGGTGAGGATCATCGTCCTGAGACGCATCTTATTCCTTTAGTTTTACAAGTAGCTTTAGGACAACGTGAGAAGATTATGATGTTTGGTGAAGACTATAATACACCAGATGGTACTTGTGTCCGTGATTATATTCATGTCGAAGACTTAGTAGCAGCTCATTTCCTTGGTCTTAAAGATTTACAAAACGGTGGGGAAAGTGATTTCTATAACTTAGGAAATGGCAATGGGTTTAGCGTTAAAGAAATCGTTGAAGCTGTTCGTGAAGTTACAAATCATGAAATCCCAGCAGAAGTAGCACCAAGAAGAGCGGGAGATCCAGCGCGTCTAGTTGCTTCTTCACAAAAGGCGAAAGAGAAATTAGGATGGAATCCACAGTATGTAGAGATTAAAACAATTATTGAACATGCGTGGAATTGGCATCAAAAGAAACCTTATGGCTATGAGAAGTAGTTTTTCCAAGCTTTAAAAAAGGATAGAATGAGGTACTTCAAGTAGAAGCTCTTTTTTGTTTATAGTGAAAAATAAAATATAGATTATCTTCATTGGAGTACTTATGATATATTTAAATGATTAAATTTCTATAAAAAGGAGAAATAACCATGAATTTCAAAGGTGTTATGAAAAAAGGTTCATTAGTGGCTGCGCTTAGTCTTAGCTTAACAGCGTTCGCTGCAACAGCTGCACATGCAGATACGAATGGAAAAGAAGCTTCACAAAAGCTAGTAAATTCATTAAAAACTTTAAATCTTGATCACGTGGACTACTTATATACTTATTTACAAAAAACGAGCTTAACTGATCAAGAGCAAGCTCAAATTAATGCAAATGCAGCTCGAGTGAGCGAAATTCTTTCAGGTGCGAAGGATGTTATGAGTTTAAAGAATGAGCAAAAAGTAGAAATGCTTCGCTTATTTCTTGATAGCGCGAAACTTGCACATTTACAAGTTTCACTTGTAGATGAAAGTGGGAAGTCGTTAGATCTTTTAAATTATACAATTAGCAAGGATAATAACTTATTAATTCAATTAAAAGATTTAGATGGAAAGTTACTTGCGACAATTAATCCAACGAGAGAAATGGTACAAGCAGCTAATTTTAAAAATCTGGTAAATTCTTTAAAAGTTGCGATGGAAGCGAAACGTGAACTGAACGCAACAGGTCACTTTGTTCCGATGACAAATGCTGAACTGCCAAATACAGCATCTAATGAACAAACGTATATGTTAATTGGTGGCTTAATTGTACTTCTAGGTGCAGCTGCATTAGTTCCAGCAGTACGATTAGCTCGTAAGACAGAACAAGCGTAATACGTCTAATGGAAAAGAGAAAGAAAGTACGTAAGCGTAAGTCAAAATGGAGATGGGTAATCATTGGGATTCCCGTTTTCATTATTTTGTTAGGCCTTGGAATTGTTGCTTTTTTCGGATGGGAATTAACAAAGCAAACAACATTGTTAGCTCATACAGTGATTACACCGTATAAGCCAGCGGAGGCTGAAAAAGAGTTTAAACAAATTTGGTCTAAAATTCCTGATCCAGGAGAGAAGCTTGGTGAATTGAAGTTTCCTTCTCAGTCGTATGAAGTTCCTGTTGTAGAAGGAACGCATCCGAAAGAATTAAAATCAGGAGTGGGACATTTTGCTGGAAGTATGTTACCCGGACAAGGTGGAAATGTTGTACTAAGCGGACACCGAAATACGAGTTTTCGTAAGCTGGAAGATTTGAAGAAGGGTGATCAAATCAAATTCGGAACACCGTATGGTGAGTTTGTGTATGAAATAACAGACTTTAAAATTACGGGAGCAAACGATGATACAATTATCGTTCCAACTGATTATGAGACACTGACGTTAACAACATGTTATCCGTTTGAGTATATTGGTGATGCACCAGATCGCTTTATCGTGTATACAAAGCTTGTGTCTAAGCCAGATTTAGAGAAACAATCTTAGTTTGAAGTGGAAAGCCCAATTGCCATTTGTGCAACTGGGCTTTCTTTGTATTGGTAGAAGAAACTCTCCGACTTATTCAGTGCATGGATAAGTCGGAGAGTTTTTTGTATAGATAAGTGGTTATATGAGGGAATATATAAGTTAGATGTTAGATATGAAACATATCAGTATTTGATGGAGGGCGCCAATCCCATGTATAATAGGATTGGAACTTTATTCCTTTGTACGCTTATAAGGCTGATCTAAGAAAGAAGGTTACATGATGAAAAAAATTCTATTATGGATACTTGGTATTATTGTTTTTCTTGTAATTGCCGGAGGCGGTTATGCGTATTATATGTACTCATCTGTTACGGGTACATTGGATAAAATGCATACGCCACTTGAGCGGGATCATTCAACAAAACGATCTACAGATGTGAAACTTGGTAATAGTCAACCAGTTTCTATCCTATTATTAGGGGCAGATGAGCGTGGCGCAGATAAGGGGCGTTCGGATTCCATTATGTTGTTAACGTTAAATCCGAAAGATAGTTCAATGAAGATGGTTAGTATTCCTCGTGATACATATACAGAAATTGTTGGTAAAGGAAAGAAGGATAAAATCAATCATGCGTATGCATTTGGTGGAATCGAAATGTCTGTAAATACAGTTGAGAATTTCTTAGATGTACCAGTTGATTATTATATTGAAGTAAATATGGAAGGCTTCCAAGATATTGTAGACGCAGTTGGCGGAGTGGATGTGAATAATGATTTAGCGTTCACACTTGAAGGACAGACATTTGAAAAAGGAACTATCCATTTAAATGGTGAACAAGCACTCAAATATACGCGTATGCGTAAGGAAGATCCGCGTGGTGACTTTGGTCGTCAGATGCGTCAACGTCAAGTGCTAGAAGCGGTTATTAGTAAAGGTGCAAATATATCATCTATTACAAAACTTGGTACGATGTTAGAGGCTGTTGAGAAAAACGTAAAAACAAATTTAAACCAGGATCAAATGTGGGATCTTCAAAGCAACTATAAAGCTGCGATGAATAAGAAAGAAGAAATCCAAATTCCTGGAGATGGTCGCAAGCAAGATGGCATTTGGTACTATTTTGTTTCAGAGAAAGATCGTAAGGACCTTTCAAATAAGTTAAGAGAGCATTTAGAGTTACCTAAGCAGTAGTGTAAATATAGAAAGTTTTGAGAGAGTATCGTCGACAAAATATGTTCGACAATACCCTCTCTTTTTTTGTCTTATTTTTGCTATACTAAACTGTACTATAATACAGGATGGAAGGAGGAGAATGATGAAAATACTTGTAGTTGATGATGAATCGAGTATTCGTAATTTGATTCGGATGCAGTTGGAGATGGAAGGATATGAGGTATTGACGGCGGCTGATGGGAGAGAAGCTTTAGAGAGATGGAATGAGCAGCCGGATGTGCTCATTTTAGATGTGATGCTTCCTGATACGGATGGGTATGAGTTATTACGTTTATTCCGGGAGAAGGAGCGTGATATTCCGGTGCTTATGCTGACAGCGAAGAGTCAGATGAATGATAAGTTACTTGGTCTTCAGCTTGGAGCTGATGATTATGTGACGAAGCCTTTTAATTATGCGGAGCTTATTCTTCGGGTGAAGAATATGGCACGGCGCGTGACGAAGAAGGACGTTCCTTTAAATCATGAGGTGATTCGGGCTGGTGATTTACTTATTTGTCCAAAGGAACGAAAGGTTCATGTGGGTGGACAAGAGATTCAGTTAACGTACCGAGAGTTTAATTTATGTCAGTTGTTTGTTTCGAATCCGCAGCGTGTGTTTATGAGAGATGAGTTGCTTGAGAAGGTATGGGGGTTTGAGTATATCGGAAATACGAGAGCGGTTGATATTATGGTGCAAAGACTTCGAAAGAAACTCGGGAATAGTGGGGAGCATATTAAGACGATTTATGGTGTTGGATATAAGCTTGATTGCTAAAAGGTGATGATATGTCTTTAAAACGAAATATGGTGTTTGGAATAGTTGGATTGTTGATTCCAATTCTTGTTCTTTTGTATGCAGTTGTGTATATTGCACTGGAGAAGAATGTGTATCATAATGCGGCAGATTCCTTAGAAAAGTTAAGTGTGGAAGCGCAAATTTATACGATGAATTATTTAGAGAAGGAAGCGGAAGTAGAGACGTTAGGTCCCAATTCGCTTTTAATTGCTTCGTATTTAGCGAAGCGAATGGATGTCCGGGTGCAGATGATTGGGAAGAATGGAGATGTTGTTGCAGATACACAAAAAGGAGCATTACTTCATCGGAATATTGATATTGAGAGTTCTTTGAAGGGAAAGAAATCTTATGTTTTCGAGGAGGGGGACCCAGCTCCAATTCTTTTGTTTTCAAGTCCGGTTTATTATGGAAACGATGTCATTGGGAGTATTCGTTTTATAAATGAGTTAGCGGATGAGAAGGAAGTTTTAACAAATGTGAGTTGGACGTTTTTGATGACGTCGCTTTGTTTAGTAGCTGCTGGTAATTTCTTTGCGATTCGTTTGGCGAAGTCTCTTCATAAACCAATTGATCAGTTAAGGCAAATGGCGCATCGGCTTGCGAATGGGGATTATGAAAGTAAGATTGAGCTAAATGAGTATGTGGAGATTGCACAGCTTTCAGCATCCTTTAATGCGATGGCTGATGGGATTGAACTGCATATTAAGCAGCTGAAGGAAGAGAAAGAGAAACAGAAAGATTTCTTAGACCGCATTACACATGAGCTGAAAACACCGCTAACAGCGATTATCGGTTATGTCGATTTAATTCCGAAGTTACAATCGAAGGAAGATGTTCAGGAGAGTCTCCGTTATGTGACTGTAGAAAGTGAGCGTCTATTATCACTTGTAGAAGAATTACTTAAATCTTCGAAGTATGGGACGAGCACGTTTGAAGTGTCACCTACGGTTGTGAATATTAAGGATTTGGCTGAAGAGGCAATTTCGATTGTGAGACCTCGCTTGCAGCAGTTTGAAATTGAAGTTATGAATGAGTTAATGGAAGTACACGTCGTTGCGGATTTTGATAAGACGAAGCAAATTTTCTTGAATGTGCTTGATAATGCGATTAAATATAGTGATGCTACGCGAGTTCGTATGAATGTAATTATATATGAGCAGGAAGCAAAGGTTTTTGTTCATGATGATGGTATTGGTATGGATGAAGGTGTGCTTGCAGAGTGGAATGAGTCTCCGGAAGGTAAGGTGCTTCCTTCTAGTTACGGGAATGGCTATGGTTTATACATTTGTCAGGAGATTATGAAGAAGCAAGGCGGGAGTATGCGAATTGAGAGTAGTGAAGAAATGGGAACTACAATATGTATGACATTTTTACTCCCAAGACGGATGGAAGACATAAAAAACTTGAAAGCGGTTAAATGATACATTTATGAAACAATTATGCGGTATTTTCGAAACAACGTTTTTTTATCTTGGAGGTAGGCAGAAATGAAAAGGCTATCATTTCAAATTCTTGTGTTTGTCTTTTGTATGATCGTTTCTCTTATTTTGTTTTATGTTATTGAGAAGCAAATATATAATCGAATCACGATTGTAGATGACAAACAAGCCGTTTTACAAAGAGTGAATGAATCCCTTCCTACTGAAGTGAAAGTAAGGCATGAGAAGTGGGGAGAAATTGTTGTAACGGATGAAGTTCGTTTGCATACGATTGTTTCATTCTTTGACCGAATTCGAGTAGAACCGAGAGAAGCGAGGAATCAAGAACAAGTATTTACTGGAGAAGTAACGTACTTGAATGGACATAAACGTACTTTTGCAGTAGGTGACTTGTTCCAGTATGAGGCTAATGTATACGGAAAGAATGGTACGGATCCGATGATCTCAGCATTGCAAACGTATTTGTTAAGTCTGTATTATACACCAGAGCGCATTAGTAATTTCTTTGCGGAGGCAAAGGAAGTTGTAGTGAGGCAAGGGGATGTAATACGTACTATAGATCTTACGCAAATATTTGATTCTATTCGATACGCAAAGCAAATTACAGATTACGGAGAAATTCAGAAATTATTACAATCACAGAATGAACCGATTGCTTATATTACTGCTTATAAAACAGGCAAGCGTGTAAAGAATGAGCGAGAGGATATTCTTACGATTTCTGTGTATCCATCGTACTTTGTTGTGCAATACCTCGGTGATAATAACGGGAATGTCATGTATATGAAAGGCTCTCTAGCAGAGTTATTCGTAAAGGAGAATGCGTCATGAGAAAGATAGCCTTTTTCTTCTTTTTGCTAGTAATTGGAGGAGCGATGTCTAGTTGCTCTCGAGATACAACCTCTATTAAATATAATAAAAGTGGTCTCCCTATTTTGGACGATCGTCATCTTGTTGCATATGTAGCGGCCCGCGAGGAAGTTGGTGAGGCATTGCTTTCATCATTTTGTAAACCGCGAGGATGTACGTATGAATTTATTCGTCTTTCGACAGAAGAACTTCTTCGAAGAGTGGAAGAGGAATCTGGAAATCCGAAAGCGGATATTATTATTGGCGGTACAGTAGATGCACATCAAATGATGAAGCAAAAAGATCTGTCTATTCCTGTGACGAGCCAGCATGCGAATCGTATTTCAAAAACTGTTAAAGATAAAGATGGTTATTGGTACGGTTACGAAGTAGAGAAATTGGCAATCGCAATTAATAAAGAGCGGTGGAACGAAGAAATAGCACCGCTCGGTCTACCGTATCCATCCAGGTGGCAAGATTTATTAAACTCTGCGTACACTGGAAAGATTGTTATGCCAGATCCAAATGTTTCGGGTACTGCATATACGTTTTTTCAATCACTTATTGATACTTTAGGTGAAGAGGAAGCGAAGGCGTATGTGAAGCATCTTGCAGGACAGGTTGGTGAAGTAACAGTGAATGGTTACATACCAGCAGAACTTGTGGCAAGTGGTGAATATATGATAGGCATCAATTTTATGGGAGATCAGAGAATGCTTCAAAAACGAGGCTTTCCTATTTTAAGTAACGAACCTGAGCAAACAGGTTTGTCTGTCAATGCGATTTCAAAACTAAAACGTGCACCGAGTGGTATTATTGCGGATTTATTTATTGATTATTGTTTATCAGAAGAAGCGGGTCACATTTTAGAAAAAGTTTCGTTTGGCGTACCAACGATGTTTGCGAAGAATGAGAAAGAAATAGAAGGACAGCCGGTTAGAAGGACGAACCAAAATATATCAAATAGTGGAATAATCGAGATATGGAATAGACAGCGTCTCTCTCAAAAGTGAGAAAAGGAGACGAGAGTATATGTTTAAATGGCTTAAGCCAGCACCTGCAATTGAGAGATTACCAGCGGATATGATCGCTAAAGTATATACATTACTACGTATTCGTGTGCTAATCGGAATCTCAGTTGGATATGCTGCTTATTATTTAGTTCGCAGTAATTTTACGTTATCAAGTACGTATTTAGTACAAGAATATGGTTTTAGTACAGCTGAAATTGGACTACTAGGTTCAGTAATGGCGATTGTTTATGGATTTAGTAAGTTCTTTATGGGGAATTTATCAGATAAAGCTTTTGCCCAGCGCTTTATCGCAGTCGGATTATTCTTATCAGGGCTTGTAAATATTTGTTTCGGGTTTGCATCTTCTTTTGGAATGATTGTTACATTACTTGTCCTGAACGGTATTGTACAAGGTATGGGAGCACCACCTTGTAGTATCGTTATGACGAAATGGTTCTCAAAGAAAGAACGTGGTACGAAAACAGGCATTTGGAATATTTCACATAACGTTGGCGGAATGCTTGTGCCACCACTTGTCGGAATTGGTGTAGGTATCTTCGGTGAAAGTCATTGGCAAGGCGGCGTGTTTATTTTCCCAGCGATTATCGCAATGGTAATTTCAGTTCTTGTTTGGATCAATGCGAAGGATACACCAGAGTCTGAAGGTCTTCCTCCAATTGATGAGTATCGTAATGACTATGAAAATCTTGAAAAAGCAGATAATGCTAACAAGATGTCACCAAAAGAAATTTTAATGAAATACGTAGTGAAAAATAAATTTGTATGGTTCTTATGTATTGCGAATGCATTTGTTTATTTAATTCGTTTCGGTGTTATTAACTGGGTCCCACTTTATTTAACGACAGTTAAAGGTTTTTCAAAAAATGAAGCACATGCAGCATACGCAATCTTTGAAGGTATGGCAATTCCAAGTTCATTAATTGTTGGTCTTTTAAGTGATAAATTATTTAAAGGGAAACGTATGCCATTGTGTATTATTAGTATGGTTGGAGTTGTTATTGGTACGTTTGTATATTGGCAAGCAACTAGCGTACTTGTTGTAAGTATTGCAGTTTCTATTATCGGATGTTTAATTTACGTACCACAGTTCTTAATCGGTTTAAGTGCGATGGAATTAGTACCGAAATTTGCAGTAGGTACGACAGTTGGTATGTGTGGTCTGTTCGGTTATGTGGGCGGAAGTCTTGTAGCAAACGCAGCAATTGGTGTTATTGTTGATCGTTCTGGCTGGGATGGTTGCTTTATCTTACTATTAACAGGTGCAATTTTATCAACAGTCTTCTTGTTCATCGTTCAACGTGGACATGAGAGAAAAGCTCCTAAAGCGGCGTAATATTTTGTTTGAAAAGCTATCCAATTTTCATTTTGGATGGCTTTTTCTATATAATATAATCTTTCCTTAAAACTATCTTAAAAGATAAGATGTCATATTTCTAATCATTGGAATTTTTGTTACAATATAAATGAATGTGTAAAACTTTGTAAAAAGATTGTAATAATATACAATTATTTTTCAGAAAGTTTTATACAATTGTGGTGTTTATTAAACTATTAATTTATAAAGGGAGAGAGACTATGTTACCAAATACGGTTCGTACTCCAAACAAGAAGAAGAAATGGATTATTATCGGGGTTATTGCACTAATTGTTATTGTTGCAGCAGTTAATATTTTTGTTATGCAAGGTAAGAAGAAAGGCACAGCGAAGACAGATGCTGTAAGTTTTGAGATAGTGACAGAGCGTAAGCTTAATAATACGAAATTAATTTCTGGTCAGGTGAAGCCAGGGAATATTGAAAGTTTCTATGCAGATCCGACTAAAGGAAAAGTGAAAGATATTGAAGTGAAAGAAGGACAAGAGGTAGAAAAGGGAACGAAATTATTCTCTTATGATAATGAAGAAATTAATCTGCAAATGAAGCAAGCTGAGCTTGATCAGAAGATGGCTGATATGCGTTATGATCAAGGGAAAAAGAAGATTGATTCGTTGAAGAAAGAAATTAAGAAGGTGAAAGATAGCGGGGCTGGGAAAGAAGTAACAGACCCAATGGAAGAGCAAGTAAGTGAATTAGAAATGACACAAAAAACAACTGACCTTGAGAAGGAAAAAGGAAAGTTACAAAAAGAAGAGTTAAATAAAAAACAGAAAGAACTTACGATTTATAGTAATTTTGCTGGTGTTGTACAGAAGTTAGATAAAGATGCAGCGCAAAGTTCATCCCAAGCTTTAGGTGGTCAAGGAAAAGCATTCTTACAAGTAGCTTCTAAAGATCCGTTCCAAGTTCAAGGGACTTTAACAGAACTTCAAAAGTCACAAATTCAAAAGGATCAAACGTTTACTGTAACTGCGAAAGCAAATAATAAGAAGAAGTGGACAGGTAAAATTACAGAAGTAAGTGAATTCCCAACGAGTGCGGAGATGGCTCAAGCTGCTGGTGAGGGAACTCAAAATATGTCTCAATATACATATAAGGCAAGTCTTGATAGCCAAGATGGTTTATCTCCAGGTTATCACGTTTCTTTACAAGTAAATTTAGAGAATAAGACGATGATTGCTGTTCCAAGTAAGAGCATTGTAGAAAAAGGCGAAGATGCATTTGTTTATATCGAAGAAAAAGGAAAGCTTAGTAAGAAAAATGTGAAAAAAGGTGCGAATGATGGAGATTGGACAGAGGTTATTGAAGGCGTAACAGTGGGGCAAAAGGTGGTTAAAAATCCTTCCGACAACGTGTATGACGGAATGGAAGTGAAAGAGAAATGATTACGCTAAATAATATTTCTAAAACATATTATCAAGGGAAATTGGCAGTGCCGATTTTACATGGTATTAGTTTAACAATTCAGAGCGGTGAGTTCGTTTCTATTATGGGACCGTCTGGTTCTGGTAAATCAACACTTATGAATATTATTGGTTGTTTAGATCGTCCAACAGAAGGCGAATATATGCTGAATGATGTGAATATCTTAACAGCAGACGAGTCAAAGCTTGCTTTAATTCGTAATGAATATATCGGTTTTGTGTTCCAGCATTTTAATTTGCTGCCGCGTCTTTCAGCAGTAGAAAATGTTGAACTTCCGCTCGTATACGGTGGCGTGAAGAAAGCAGAGCGTCGTCAAAGGGCTTTGGAAGCACTTGGTAAAGTTGGTTTATCCGACAGAGTTCATCATTTGCCGAATGAGTTATCAGGTGGACAGAAGCAGCGCGTCGCTATTGCGAGGTCGATTGCGAATAATCCAACGTTCATTATGGCCGATGAGCCGACAGGTGCGCTTGATACGAAGTCTGGTAAGCAAGTTATGGACATTTTCACGAAGCTCAATGCAGAAGGTACGACGATTGTTATGGTTACGCATGAAGAAGAGGTTGCGGCTTATTCTTCCCGCCGTATTGTACTGCGAGATGGGAAAATTACAGAAGATAGAAGGTGTGCGGTATGAGTTTACTAGATAGTATGAAAATCGCCTTATCTTCTATTTTAGCTCATAAACTGCGTTCTGCTCTTACGATGCTCGGTATTATTATCGGTGTAGGTTCGATTATTACTGTCGTTGCAATTGGGCAAGGCGGGGAAGCGATGCTGAAGTCGAAATTCGCAGGTTCTGGTGGTAATAACCTTATGCCAATTCAATTTAAACCAGATATTAATGATGAGTTTGCTATGGGTGGATTTCAAATACCGAAGTTAACTGAAGAGGATATTTTGGAAGTAAAACAAGTGAAAGATGTTTCACACGTTATTACGACAAATCAGACGACAGAGGTGCTTGATGTAAATGATAAAAAAGCAAATCTGAATGTTATTGGTCTTGATAATGAATATTTTGCAGTTAATAAAGTAAAGGTCGTAAAGGGACGTACTTTAAATGAATCAGATATTTCTCATGCAAATAATGTTGTGATGATTAGTACAAAAACAGAAGAGACGTTATTTAAGGACGTAAACCCAGTTGGACAAATTATTGAGATGAAGGGGCAGCCAATGCAAATTATTGGTGTGTATAGATCTGATAATGAGTTTATGGGCTTTGAAATGGAAGAAGCGTTAATCCCCCTTACGTTATGGCCTGTTTTATACGGAACCGATGATATTCAAAATATCGCAATTCAAGCTAAAAATGTAGACGATTTAGAGGTAGCTGGGAAAAAAGCTATCGATGTATTAAATAGTCGTAAGCCAAGTGAAATTCCAGGTAAATATGAACTGGTGAATTTAAAAGAATTCCAAGAAAATGTTTCTAAAGTAACTGGTATCATGACGATGATCATCGGCGGTATCGCTGGTATTTCATTAGTCGTTGGTGGTATCGGTGTTATGAACATCATGCTCG
The DNA here is from genome assembly GCF_040676495.1 of Bacillus sp. LBA3-1-1.1. Lineage (NCBI taxonomy): Bacteria > Bacillati > Bacillota > Bacilli > Caryophanales > Bacillaceae > Bacillus > Bacillus sp. LBA3-1-1.1. The sequence continues at coordinate 1,603 of NZ_JBEGIB010000024.1, read as the reverse complement.
TATCTGTAACGGAGCGTACGCGCGAAATTGGAATACGTAAAGCACTTGGGGCAACGCGTAGTAAAATTTTATTACAGTTTTTAATTGAAGCCGTTATGTTAACGCTTCTAGGTGGTTTAATCGGAATTGGTCTTGGATATGGTGGGGCATATATCGTTTCTACATTCGCAAAATGGCCACCGCTCGTTTCATGGGAAGTTGTCGTTGGAGGCGTACTGTTCTCTATGACACTAGGTATTATTTTCGGATTAATTCCAGCAAACAAAGCTGCGAAGTTAGATCCGATTGAAGCACTGCGTTATGAATAAGTTGTAGTAGAGAGGGACTCTCTACTACACATTACCGTTCTAGTGGGCGGTTCGTAGCCTCTAAATGAGGATGTGAACCGCCCGTTAGAACGGGATATATAAATAGAAGGAGGCGTTATAATGGAAATGAATATTAATACGCAAGATGAAGGTGCGAAGAAGCCGTCATTATTTGGAATGGTTACTTCTCCAGGCTTACAGTTTGAGAGAATGAAGACGAAAAGCCCAGTCTGGGGAGGATTTTTCTTATTTCTTTTAATGGGGACAATCTTATCAGCAGCGGTAGCTTATTTAGGGTTACTTAATACTCCAGAGCTAGCGAAGCTGGTTAAGGATGATACGACGGGGATAATGAAATGGACTACACTTGGATTTGGAGCTATTGGAGGTCTAGTTGGAACAGCTGTTGGTCTTTTTGTGGTAGCGGGATTTTATAAAGTTATTATGATGTTTATGAGCAATGATACTCCATATATGAAGATATTATCTATTTATATATATGCCAATGTTGTCTTTTATGTTGGTAGTCTTCTCAATGTAGCTTTAGGATATATTCTTGGTGGGAATGGCGCTGATAAATATACAAGTTTAGGGCCTTTATTTGAACAAGGAACACTTGCATATGGCATTGGTTCTGCATTTGAAGTCTTTAACATTTGGAGCTTAATTTTAACTGGCTTAGGCTTGCATATCGTTGCTGGTTTAAGTAAAAAACAAGCAATAATTTTAATTTCTATATTCTTTATTCTTACAATTGGGTTTAGTATGTTGGGCGGTATGTTCTCTGATTTTGGTGCATAATATGTTATTTTGAAAAGGTGGCTCTCCCTAGAGTCACCTTTTTTGTTTTTACCCCTATTTCAAGTTAACCCCATTCAAATTTAAATATAAAATGATTTAGATTATTAATGATACATTTAACCTAACGACTTTTTCTACGACTGTAAACCCTTATACTTACAAGCTTGTCGACATTCTATCCATATTTTTTTATGTTAGATGGATACACATTTTAGTTTGATTGATCAAAAGGAATCTAAGAGTATTTTTGGAATTATTGGTATCAGCCTTATCTAACAAAGCGTAAGTTCTGACTAAGTTGATATCAGCCTTATCTAACAAAGCGTAAGTTCTGACTAAGTTGATATCAGCTTTATCTAACAAAGCGTAAGTTCTGACTAAGTTGATATCAGCCCTATCTAACAAAGTGTAAGTTCTGACTAAGTTGATATCAGCTTTGTCTAACAAAGCGTAAGTTCTGACTAAGTTGATATCAGCCTTATCTAACAAAGCGT
>NZ_JBEGIB010000023.1:0-14741 GCF_040676495.1 Bacillus sp. LBA3-1-1.1 | reverse complement strand
CACGTTGTTTGTTTCGTTTAGTTTTCAAAGTTCAACATCGCGTTTCAGCGACTTTTATAATTTAACATTTCGAGTTGAATCTGTCAACAACTTTTTTCTTTCGTTCCTGACGACGCTTATTAATTTATCATATTAACGATTAATAAGTCAACGCTTTTTTAAAAAATGCCAAAATAATTTTATCTTGGCATTATATATAGCTTAATAATTACCAATGCAGCAACACCCGGAACCCCTAATAAACTCGATACAGTAGCTGTTCCTATATTAATTGGAATATGAAAATCAAAATATGAACCTGCTACATTCACTCCGAATAATAACGCTATACCTAAAGTAACATGAAAGAGGGCTTTTCCTATAAAACGTATTGGTTTGGATGAAACACCAAAAACAAGAAAAATAAAAACTAAAGAAAGAATACCAACAATAATAATTGTAGAATTCATTTTTTCCTCCTTATGAATGACCTATACATATCTATTTGTATGGGACAAGACAATAAAAAAGAACATATAAGCATAACTCCTATCACTTCATCCCCCTAAAATAGACCCTACGCATACCGGCTATCAATTAACACTGTACTACTGTCAACAAACCTAAAGATAGAAACTAAAAAGGTCCCGCTTCAATAAGCAGGACCTTTTTACCATTGTTCCATCTTCACAGGGCGACGCTTCGCTTCTTTTAACAAGAAGAAATATTTTGCCTCCGCTATTTTCAAAGAACAAAGTACAGCTGGAGATGGTTCTACACTTTGTTCAACCATTCTCTTTTGACGTAACCATTCATTCTTTACTTTTTCCAATAGTACAATTAACTTATCATCGTACTCTTTACGCAATTTACCCTTTTTTTGAAAGAACATTTTTGTTTCTCCTCTTATACTTCTCTGCGGCCTTCTAGTGCTTTTGACAGAGTTACTTCATCTGCATATTCTAAATCTCCACCAACTGGTAGACCATGTGCAATACGAGTTACTTTAATACCTGTCGGCTTTAAGAGGCGGGATATATACATCGCTGTAGCTTCCCCTTCAATGTTAGGGTTTGTTGCCAATATCACTTCTTGTACCGTTTCATCGTGCAGTCGCTTTAAGAGTTGCGGGATATTAATGTCTTCCGGTCCAATTCCCTCCATTGGGGAAATCGCACCACGTAACACATGATATACACCTTGATACTCTTTCATTTTTTCCATTGCGATTACATCTTTCGGCTCTTGCACGACACAGACAACCGTTTGATCTCGATGTGAATCATCACAAATATAACAAGGATCGCGGTCAGTAATATGTCCACATACAGAACAATACGCTAAATCTCGCTTCGCATTCACAAGCGCTTTCGCAAAACCTAGCACATCGTCTTCTTTCATATCTAATACGAAAAATGCCAATCGAACCGCTGTTTTCGGTCCGATTCCTGGCAACTTCATAAAACTATCGATTAATTTTGATATTGGTTCTGGATAATGCATATATCAATATCCTCCTAGAACATTCCACCTGGTAAGTTTAAGCCTTTTGTAAATTTACCCATTGTAGAATTTGAAAGTTCATCAACCTTTTTAAGTGCATCGTTCGTTGCAGCTAACACTAAATCTTGTAACATTTCGATATCTTCTGGATCTACAACTTCTTCTTTAATTTTCACTTCAAGAACTTGCTTATGGCCATTTGCAATAACAGAAACCATTCCACCGCCAGCTGTACCTTCAACCGTTTTTTCGCCAAGCTCTTCTTGCGCTTTCGCCATGTCTTTTTGCATTTTTTGCATTTGTTTCATCATGTTATTCATATTTCCCATTCCGCCACGCATCATAATTAATTCCTCCTAATTATTATTACTCTTTTATTTCGATAAGTTCTTGCCCTACTAATTTTACAGCTTCTTCTATAAGAGGGTCTTCTTTTTGTTCTGGGCTTTCTTCAGAATCCCCGCCTTCGCGTTGTAAAAAGTCTTCGCGAATTTTACCCCATTCACTTTTCGGGATAGCAATCATGTTTAACCTTTTACTTAGCAATTCAAAAAGAGTCTGTTCCAACGTATCCATCGCTTCTCGATTTTCACTTGCCATTTTACAATGGATTTCATATTGAAATGCTAACACATAAGTATCATCTGAAGCTGCTACTGGCTCACTATTTTCTAATAAAACAGCAAATGCTACTTTGTTATATGACTTGAGTCTTCCTAACAACTCACCCCATACAGCCTTTAACTGTTCTAAATCTTGACGCTTTGCTTGCTTTAACACTTCATTCACGCGTCCGACAGGAATTTTCATACTTCCTGTTCGTACTGGTTTTGGTGTCGCACGCGTCTCTCTTACTTCCTGCTGTACACCAGCTGGCACACCATTCTTTTTAACTTGCTCTAACTCTTTCTCCAATTGCTGCATCCTGTTCATAATCGCTTGCAAACGATCTGTACCATTTGCCTGCATCATAAACTGCTGACACAACTGCACCATAACAACTTCTAAGAAAATCCGTGGATGATTTGTCCACTTCATCTCCTGTTGTCCCTTACTAAGGGTATGAATAATTTCATAGATTACTTCCGGTTGCATTTCTTCACTTAATGCACGGAATTGATCATCTACAATTACCCGTTCCAACATATGTTCTAATTGTGGTGAAGTTTGATATAAAAGCATATCACGATAGTAGTAAATGAAATCCTCCATAAAGCGAACTGGATCTTTCCCCTTACTCATCATTTCATCTATAATACGTAATGCTCTTGATACATCATTTTCACGTATACATTCTACTAAGTTACCTAAGTATTGTTGAGAAACAGAACCCGTTACAGCTAAAACATCTTCACTCGTCACAGTCTCATCACTATAAGAAATCGCTTGGTCAATCAGACTTAATGCATCACGCATACCACCTTCAGCGGCACGTGCGACGATTTGTAACGCTTCATCTTCTACTTGTGTACCTTCATTTGTCACAACCGTAGATAATCTCTCAACGATATCATTTACTGATATTTTTCGAAATTCAAAGCGTTGACAACGTGAAATGATTGTCGGTGGAATCTTATGCGGCTCTGTTGTCGCCAAAATAAAGATAACATGTCCTGGCGGCTCTTCTAACGTTTTTAAAAGCGCGTTAAAGGCACCCATAGAAAGCATGTGGACTTCATCAATAATGTATACTTTATATTTCACAGCACTTGGAGCATATTTTACTTTATCTCTTATATCTCGAATTTCATCTACACCGTTATTTGAAGCCGCATCAATTTCTAATACATCTGAAATAGATCCTTGTGTAATTCCTAAACAAGAAGGACATTCATTACAAGGTTCAGCTACCGGAGCATGTTCACAGTTAATTGTTTTTGCAAATACTTTTGCAATTGTCGTTTTTCCTGTTCCCCTTGGACCAGAAAATACATAAGCATGTGAAACTTTCTCTTGAAGAAGGGCATTTTGCAACGTTTTTGTCACGTGCTTTTGACCGACTACATCTCCAAACTTTTGCGGTCTCCATGTTCGGTATAACGCTTGGTATGACACGAAAATACGGCCTCCCTCAAAGGTTATTATCTCATTTATTATAACCCATTCTGTTTATAGATTCCAAAAGTTATTTTCCATACAAAAAACCCACCTTTATATTAAGGTGAGTTTTGTATACATATATAACTGCCGTGCACCTTCTGTCGATTACGTACCATAAGCGTTACTCAAGCAGTTAGCTCGGTTCAGGCACTCCTGCGGCACACGAGAAGACCCGCTTATTGCTGCTTCCTTCCGGACCTGACAAGGTTCACGGGGTCCCGTTGCGCAGGACCCAAACGTCAACACCACTTACTTAAGGCAGACCTTACAGCAACATAACCTCGAGAAGGGATTCGGCCTCGCTAGAGCGGATTGCGAGTATAGGGCACCGCTACCTCCCCGCTTAGCACGGCAAAGTTAAAACCAATATTCGGTTGCCTTCAATAAGGCATTATCAGTATAACTTGTTTTTTTACAAAATGCAAATACGTTAGTTTGTATTACTTTGCTCTAATTTTTTCGCTTCTTTTCTTTTCTTACGAAGCTCCCTAAAAAAATTCGTTAACAACGTACCACATTCTTCTTCTAGTACACCAGCCACCACTTCGCATTGATGATTAAAACGCTCATCGGTTAAAAGATTCATTAATGTACCTGCACATCCACCTTTCGGATCGCTCGCACCATATACAACCCTTTTTACGCGTGATAATACAATTCCACCTGCACACATTGGACAAGGTTCTAATGTTACATATAACGTTGCATCTTCTAAGCGCCATGTCCCTAATTTTTTACAAGCTTCATCTATAGCTAAAAGCTCGGCGTGAGCTATAGATCTCTGCTCAGTTTCTCTCAAGTTATGTGCGACACTAATCACTTCATCATCTAGCACAATGACAGCACCGATTGGTACCTCTTGTATCGCCTCTGCCTTCTTCGCTTCCTCTATTGCTAATTGCATAAAATAAATATCTCGATCCATAATATAGTCCTTTCGCCAAAAATAAAATACACTTTTTCATTTCTTACAGGTGGGATAACTTTTATAAATTCAATCCAACCTAAAGAAGAAAGAGAGGGAATTACATATGAAAAATACTGCCTTACTCATTATCGATATGATTAATGATTTTCAATTCTCCCACGGGCCCATCCTGGCACAAAAATGTGAAACCATAAAGAATCCTATTCTACAATTAAAAGAAACAATGAAGTCTTTAGGTTACCCCGTAATTTATGTCAATGACCATTATCAACTTTGGAGGTCTGACATTGATCAACTTATTACTCATTGTACAAATGATTATAGTAAAAATATTATCGAGGCCATCGCTCCGCATACTGACGATTACATTTTTATTAAACCACATTACTCTGCCTTTTATGAAACACCTTTAAATTCTTTATTAGGTTATTTAAAAATCGAAAATCTCATCTTAACAGGAATTGCCGGTAACATATGCATCCTTTTTACAGCTAATGACGCTCATATGAGAAATTATACACTTTATGTACCACAGGATTGCATTGCTTCTAACAACGAGCAAGATAATGAACATGCTTTAAAAATAATGGAGAACACATTAAAGGCAAATATTGTATCATCATCCCAAATAAAATTTAGTTAATACATATCTATTTTCTAACTTTTTATATCAAATCAGTCCGCTCGCCCCCCTCTTGTGCTACAATAATTCTGTTTTGTGTTTTTAGTAGTCACGGTAAATCACTGATTGAAAGGAGGAAACAGCGTGACCGGAGTACCATTTATCACGGTTGAAGGACCAATTGGTGTTGGAAAAACTTCACTTGCGAAGGAAATTTCAACTCACATGCAACTCCACTTACTAAAAGAGATTGTTGATGAAAATCCTTTTTTAGGAAAATTCTACGAAGACATCGACGAATGGAGTTTTCAAACAGAGATGTTCTTTCTGTGTAATAGATACAAACAACTAGAGGATATTAACATAAAGTATTTGGATCAAAGGAAGCCTGTAGTAGCAGATTATCATATATTCAAAAATTTAATTTTTGCATCACGTACATTAAAAGATTCTCAATATGACAAGTACATGCAAATTTATCGTATCCTTACTCAAGATATGCCTGTACCAAATGTCATCGTTTATTTAACAGCGAGCCTAGAAACATTACAAAAACGAATTGCGATGCGCGGAAGAGAATTCGAAAAAAATATGGATCCAAATTATTTACTACAGCTTACAAAAGATTACGAAACAGCAATGGATGCTTTCAAAAAGGACCATCCAGATATTCCAGTATTGAAGTTTAATGGAGACGACATGGATTTTGTAAGAAATCCTGATGATTTAAATGTCATCTTATCCGCTCTTCAAAATACTCTCTTGAAGGAGTCGAAATAATAATGAATTTAAGGCAAAAATATGATATACCAAATGATGCAGTTATCACTATTGCTGGAACAGTAGGTGTCGGTAAATCAACTATGACAACTGCATTAGCTAACGCTTTAGGTTATCGTACATCTTTCGAAAAAGTAGATTCTAATCCATATTTGGACAAGTTCTATGCTGATTTCACACGCTGGAGCTTTCACTTACAAGTGTATTTTTTAGCAGAACGATTTAAAGAACAAAAAAGAATTTTCGAATATGGTGGCGGTTTTGTCCAGGACCGTTCTATTTATGAGGACACTGGTATTTTTGCAAAGATGCATCACGAAAAGGGTACAATGACAGAAACTGATTATGAAACATACAAAGGTTTATTTGATGCTATGGTCATGACTCCTTACTTCCCGCATCCAGACTTATTAATTTATTTAGAAGGTTCTTTCGATGATATTGTCGACCGTATCCAAGAACGAGGACGTCCAATGGAACAACAAACACCAATTGAGTATTGGAAAGAGATGCATGGACGTTACGAAAATTGGATTAATGACTTTAATTCATGCCCTGTTTTACGACTAAACATTAATGAATACGATATTTTAAAAGATGGCGATTCAATCGAACCAATCATTAAAAAAATCGGCCATTTTTTAAAGCAAACACGTAAACTTGTAAAATAAAAAACCCGTGCATATGCACGGGTTTTTCTATTAAATTACTTCTTCTTTGTTGGAGCAATAATTTCACTCTCAGGTTTTCCAGCGTTAATACGCTGACGAACAGTACTTGTACTAATATCATATGTTTCAGCAATCTCTTTAACAGTCATTTCTTTACCGTTAATTACTGCTGTTAACACTTTACCTGTACGTTTTGGAGCTGCTTCTTTCTTTACAGCTGGTTTTTCAACCTTTTTTGGTACCTCTACTTTACTCGCAACTTGTTTTACATCACAAGTACAACCACAAAGTTTACGGAATGTATCATCGCTTATAATGCGTGACACGTTTGCACCACTGTTTAAAATTTTATTGTTCTTACAGACAGGACATTGTACATAATATAAAGTTTTTCCATCTAAAGGAAATGTTTGTATAATAAGATCCATGTTGACTCCTTTCATATCTATGAAGATAATCATCGGAATATGAGTGTGTAATAAGGACAAAATCGCCTTACACCATACTTTATGATTGGTTTTAAAATAAAAACTCGTTACGTGTTGGTAACGAGTTCTCCAATCTCCACTTATATGCGCTGTTGTCAATTATATCTGGAGGAGGTAGAGGGATTCGAACCCCCGCGCGACTCTCGCCGCCTGTCGGTTTTCAAGACCGATCCCTTCAGCCGGACTTGGGTATACCTCCATATTGACATCAAATATAATATCAAAAGAAAAACAGTTAGTCAACCCTACTAAAATAAATTATGAGGAAAGGAAAATTTTACTTTCCCTCTCCTACATTATAGTAATGACAGCGCTCATAATTACCAATCACTCATACCGATGAATGTTTAAATTTACTTAATAACTGTTTTTCCTCCCATATAAGGGCGAAGAACTTCTGGAATTATAATTGTACCATCTTCTTGCTGGTAGTTCTCTAAAATAGCTGCAACTGTACGTCCAATTGCAAGACCAGATCCATTTAATGTATGAACATGTTCTGGTTTTCCGTTTGGCTCACGACGGAAACGAATATTTGCACGTCTCGCTTGGAAAGCCTCGAAATTACTACAAGAAGAAATTTCACGATATGTGCCATAGCTTGGAATCCATACTTCAATATCGTATTTCTTCGCTGCTGTAAAGCCTAAATCTCCTGTACACATGCTCATAACGCGATATGGCAACTCTAATAATTGTAACACGCGTTCTGCATCATTTGTTAATTTTTCTAACTCTTCGTAAGAATCTTCTGGTTTCACGAACTTTACAAGCTCAACTTTATTAAATTGATGTTGGCGAATTAAACCACGTGTATCGCGACCAGCAGAACCTGCTTCAGAACGGAAGCAAGAGCTAAATGCAGCATATCGTATCGGTAATTGCTCTTTACTTAAAATCTCATCACGATGCATATTCGTTACAGGTACTTCAGCTGTAGGGATTAAGAAATAATCTTCGCTTTCAATACGGAATGCATCTTCTTCAAACTTTGGAAGTTGCCCTGTTCCTGTCATACTTGCACGGTTTACCATATAAGGAGGTAATACTTCCTCATATCCATGCTCGTCAGTATGAAGATCAAGCATGAAACTAATTAAAGCACGCTCTAATCTTGCACCAGCACCTTTGTAAAATACAAATCGGCTTCCTGTTACTTTCCCAGCACGTTCAAAATCTAAAATCCCTAAATCTGTAGCAAGATCCCAATGTGGTTTTGGCTCAAAAGTAAATTCTTTCACTTCTCCCCAATTACGTGCTACTACGTTATCATCTTCTGTTTCACCTACTGGAGCAGATTCATGAGGGATATTTGGGATAGATAGCATTAATCTCTCTAAATCTTCTTCAACTGTACGAAGCTCATTATCAAGATCTTTTACTTTTTCCCCGACCTCACGCATTTCTAGAATTAGAGCTTCCGCATCTTTCTTTTCACGCTTTAATACTGAAATTTGTTGAGATACTTCGTTACGTTTACTTTTTAGTTCTTCTGTTTGAACAAGTAGCTCTCTTCTTCTCGTATCAAATTCCTCAAAGCGACCAAAATCTGTTAAATCTTCGCCTCTATGCTGTAATTTTGCTTTTACTTCTTCAAAATTCGTACGTAAAAATTTAATATCAAGCATTATATACTCCTCCTTTTATTTTATAAAACACAAAAAACTCCCGTCCCTATACAAAGGGACGGGAGTTAACCCGCGTTGCCACCCTAGTTGAAAGCATTACCGCCTTCCTCTCAAGTAGAAATAACGGCTCTTCACCGGGAATGTTTACTAATCCAAAGATATTCCACATTCCATTCCAGGATGGATTCACAAACTGTTTCTATCGATTTCCACCAACCATCGACTCTCTATAAGAAACGACATCTGTTACTACTTCCTATCAACACGCTTATTTTATAAAATTGTTACCATCAATTTACTATAATCTTATACAAGTTGCAAGTTACTTATACAACTTTTTTCATTTTCGCTTCTTTTACCATTTCTACGAAGTATGCTGTTACACGATGATCGTCCGTTAATTCCGGATGGAAAGAAGCAGCTAAAAACGGCCCTTGCCTTACCGCTACCATTCGATCGCCATGCGTAGAAAGTACTTCCACATCATCAGCTACATTGACAACATACGGAGCACGGATAAATACGCCAACAAGGTCTTCCCCCACACCTTTCATTGAAAGCGCGGCTTCAAAGCTATCTTTTTGACGTCCGAATGCATTGCGCTCGACTGTAATATCCATAGCACCAATATGTGCTTCTTCATAGCCAATCAATGTTTTCGCAAGAAGAATCATTCCTGCACATGTACCAAACATTGGTTTACCAGACTTCGCAAATGTACGAAGAGGCTCCATGAAAGCATACTTATCGATAAGACGGCGCATTGTTGTACTTTCACCGCCTGGTAAAATAAGACCATCAATCTCTTCAAGTTGTTCTATACGCTTTACAACCACAGCTTCTGCACCACTTGCTTCAACTGATTTTACATGTTCACGAACTGCACCTTGAAGACCTAGTACACCGATTTTCACCATTTTAAAGAATCTCCTTTAATTACCATCCACGCTCTTGCATGCGTTGTTCTGGTAATAACGTTGAAATTTCGATACCTTTCATTGCATTACCTAATCCTTTAGAAAGGCTTGCAATTAGTTCGTAATCTTCATAATGAGTCGTTGCTTCAACGATTGCACGTGCAAATTTCTCTGGGTTCTCTGATTTGAAGATACCAGATCCAACGAATACACCATCAGCACCAAGTTGCATCATTAACGCTGCATCTGCTGGTGTTGCTACACCACCTGCTGCAAAGTTTACAACCGGTAAGCGACCAAGGCGTTTAATTTCAAGTAGTACTTCATAAGGAGCACCAGTATTTTTTGCATATGTCATTAACTCATCTTCACGTAGACTTGCAACTTGACGGATTTCTGCATTGACTTGGCGCATATGACGCACTGCCTCTACAATGTTTCCTGTTCCTGGTTCACCTTTTGTACGAAGCATAGATGCACCTTCTGCAATACGACGTGCAGCTTCTCCGATATCACGGCAACCACATACAAACGGAACTGTGTAATCACGTTTATTTAAATGGTATACTTCATCAGCAGGAGTTAATACTTCACTCTCATCGATATAGTCTACCCCTAATGATTCTAATACACGTGCTTCTACAAGGTGACCGATACGGCATTTTGCCATAACCGGAATTGACACAGCACCCATAACTTCTTCAACAATTGTTGGATCTGCCATACGAGAAACGCCACCTGCTGCACGAATATCTGCAGGTACACGCTCTAGTGCCATAACAGCAACTGCGCCTGCCTCTTCTGCAATCCTTGCTTGCTCAGCGTTAATTACGTCCATAATAACGCCGCCTTTTTGCATTTCTGCCATTCCACGTTTTACACGTTCTGTCCCTGTTACATTTGTCATGTACAAAAACCCCCCTAGGTGAATTGCTTTCCCCGTTAAAGAAGAAAATTAAGAATACTCTTACATTCTACCACTAACTATCTGATGCTTGTCCACTACTTTTTCATAAAGTCGGTATGAAAAATAGGAATAAGAAAAAGCTCCTACAATGAGGAGCTTTTAAAACCAACCTTTTACTGTATCAACAGCACTATTCCACATACTACTAAAGAAAGCACCAATTCCGCGCATAGAACGTGTAAACCAGCCTGCCTCTTCTACTTCAGATTTTGTTACAAGGTCTACTTGTAAGGATTTTCCTGTTAAAAATCCAGGGTCATTACTATCTTTAGACGTTACAACCATTTGGCCAAGTACAACTCCCTTTTTCATAGGTGCTTCTTGTCCCTTATTTCCTTCTTTAAATTCCGTTTTATAAACGTCTTTACTTCCCTTTGGCACCGGAAGTGAAACAGCTTGCTTCGTTTGAACTGCTACATCTTTATCTTTCGCATTTTCAACTCTCACTGTTTCTTTTCCTTTGACCGAAGAACCTTTTTCATACATTTTCTTCATTTCAAAGTTAGCAAAGCCATAATCATATAATTTCTTCGTCTCATCAAATCTTGCCGTATGAGAATTTGTTTTAATAACTACAGAAATGAAGCGCATGCCATTTCTCTCGACCGTACCAGTGAAACAATCTCCTGCTTCTGGAGTTGATCCTGTTTTCAGGCCATCTACGCCATCGTATTGCTTAACTAAACCTTTTAACATCCAATTCCAGTTATCCATATTAATCGGGTATTTTCCGCCCTCTTGGAATACTTTTTTAGGGATTTTTGCTGTATCTAATGTTTTGGGATAATCCTTAATAAGATGTTGCGCTAAAATTGCGACGTCCCTTGCAGACATTTTATTTTCTTCATCCGGTGTTGTTCCTTCGGGATGCTGTCCTTTTAAATCTTTGTTCGTTAGGCCTGTAGAATTTACAAATTTATAATTTTTTAATCCAAACTCTTTTGCCTTATCATTCATCATTTTTACAAAATTAACTTCTTTTCCTGCCACCGCTTCACCTAGAGCAATTGTTGCTCCATTAGCAGAATAAATCGCCATCGCTTCGTATAACTCTTTTACCGTATAAGAACCACCATTTTCTAGTGGAACATTTGATAATGAACGATCCTGTGAAATCTTATGCGCATATTCAGAAACCTTAATTTTCTGATCCCACTTAAGTTTTCCTTTATCCACTGCTTCATGAACTAAATATTCACTCATCATCTTTGTCATACTAGCAATTGATAATAATTCATCTGCATTCTTTTGATATACAATTTTCCCAGAATTCGCTTCAACTAAAATCGCTGCACCAGCTTCAATGTTTAAAGCAGCTCCCGTTTCTGCTGATGCATTGCTATATGGTAACAACATGCTACAAGCTAGTGTAAACACTGTTACTAACGCAATGAATCTTTTGCAAAACATACCTTTCACTTTTGCTACCCCCAATATCTATGTACTCACATAACCGTTATTCTAACATAATCAAAAAAAAATAGACAGAGATATCAAATCTCTGTCTATTTACATATAAGACATTATAATGAGTAGTTTGGAGCCTCTTTTGTAATCTGCACATGGTGAGGATGGCTTTCACGTAAACCAGCACCCGACATACGAATGAACTGTGCATTCTCACGTAAGAATTCTAAATCTTGTGCTCCGCAGTATCCCATACCTGCACGTAATCCACCAACTAATTGATGAACTGTATCTGCTAAAGGTCCTTTATATGGTACTCGTCCTTCAATACCTTCTGGAACAAGTTTTTTGTTTCCTTCTTGGAAGTAACGATCTTTACTTCCTTTTTCCATTGCTCCAACAGAACCCATTCCACGGTATACTTTAAATTGACGACCTTGGTAAATTTCAGTTTCTCCAGGGCTTTCAGCTACACCAGCAAACATACTACCTAACATAACAACGTGTGCTCCTGCCGCTAAAGCTTTAACCATATCACCAGAGTACTTAACACCGCCATCTGCAATAACTGGAATGCCGTGTTTACGAGCTTCAGTCGCACAATCATAAACTGCTGTTAATTGTGGTACACCAACGCCAGCTACAACGCGTGTTGTACAAATAGACCCTGGTCCGATACCAACTTTAACAACGTTTGCACCAGCCTCAATTAATGCTTTTGTTGCTTCAGCTGTAGCAACATTTCCAGCGATAATGTTTAATGATGGATATTTCGCACGAACTTCTTTTACTTTTTCAATAACACCGTGAGAGTGTCCATGAGCTGTATCAAGTACAATTGCATCTACGCTTGCTTTTACTAATGCGTCAATACGAAGCATAGCATCCGCTGTTACACCAACTGCTGCTCCAACTAATAAGCGTCCTTGCTTATCTTTTGCAGAGTTTGGAAATTCAATTACTTTTTCAATATCTTTTATTGTAATAAGCCCTTGTAATACACCGTTATTATCAACGAGAGGGAGCTTTTCAATTTTATACTTTTGTAGGATTTTTTCAGCTTCTTCCAGTGTAGTACCAACTGGAGCTGTAATTAACTGTTCTTTTGTCATTACGTCAGAAATTTTGATTGAGTAGTCTTGGATGAAACGCATATCACGGTTTGTAATAATACCAACTAATTTTCGCTCATCTAAATTATTTACAACTGGCACACCTGAGATACGATATTTTCCCATAAGATGTTCTGCATCGTATACTTGATGTTCTGGAGTTAAAAAGAAAGGATCTGAAATAACGCCGCTTTCAGAGCGTTTTACCTTATCAACCTGCTCTGCCTGTTGTTCAATAGACATATTCTTATGAATGATTCCTAAACCACCTTGGCGAGCCATTGCAATGGCCATATCAGCTTCTGTTACTGTATCCATTCCTGCACTAATTAACGGGATGTTTAGCTGTAAGCTTTCAGATAAAACTGTTTTAACACTTACTTCTCTTGGTAATATATCTGACCTTGCTGGTACAAGTAATACATCATCAAAAGTCAAACCTTCTTTAACAAATTTAGATTCCCACATAATTGTTCCCCCCATGATACCAGAAATTATTATTAGTAGCTTATCAATTGGTTAAAATACTGTCAAGGACGTATATATATGTTAGAATTTTTAGACAATAAAAGGAGCGTAATATATGCATCATACACCTTGTGCTTGGCAGCAATTAAGTTTCTTCTTTTCATCTCAAAATGTACAACATTATCTTGCCCGTTGTTATGAAAAATCCTCGATTCAAGATGCCGAAAAAAAAAGTTTTGAAAATTGTTATCCATTTATTTATTACTTAGAACACGGTAAAAATTATTATGAATTATATAAGACAGCTCCATTTTCCATTCAGCCAATGTTGTTATTTTATGGAATGGGTCAACTTTTTAAAGCCTGTTTATTAACCATTAATCCAAACTATCCAGAATCAACAACTGTTTTAGCACACGGGGTGACGACCCGTAAGCGAAAAAAACAGGGATATCAATTTTTAGAAGATGAAGTGAAAATACAGAAAAATGGACTATTTACTCATGCCGCAGAACAACTGTTTCACATGAAACACTTGGAAACAGAAAAGTTTAACATGTTAGAGTTACTGGGAAAAATTCCTGAGTTACAACATTTATTTCGCTATAGTCAAAAAGGGACAACATTATATAAAATCAATTCAACAAATAAAAATGAGCTCTCCTTTCCAGTCAACATACTGGATCGACTACATATGACTAAAGAGAGATTTTCTCGTTATATCGAAACAACTTGTAAACACTTATCAATACAACATGTACCTGAAAAAAATAATGAATCGAATGTGTTTTTTTCAGCGCCTATTCAATCATGGAATCCTATGTATAGTACTCCTTTATACTATGAACAGCTTTCTAATACGTATTATTTACCACTTACGACTGACCCTAGAAATCCTAAACCCGTATTACCCGAACTTCTCGTTCATTATTTATTGCTCTATAATTTAAGCATGATTTCTAGGTATGAAACGGATTGGTGGTATGACTTACTTGGAAGCTATGGCTCTGAAGACTATCCATTTATTTATCAATTTCTTAATATTTCTGCTCAAAAAATCCCTTACTATATTTCAGCGTTTTTACTAGCAGAACCGGGCCTATTTCATGGGAAGTAAAAAAAACACAAGTCAAAAGACTTGTGTTTTTAGTTGCTTGGCGACGTCCTACTC